>JAJQCL010000111.1:0-289 GCA_021202715.1 Lachnospiraceae bacterium | reverse complement strand
ATGTTTGCCGCGGTGTGGGGGCTTCCTTGATACTCCATTAATGAGGCCGGTGGCGCCGCGGTACGTGTGGCTGTGCTACCCCGGGGGACGACGCATACCTCGGATTCGATGGAAGCGCAGATCTCCTGAATTTGCGGCAGCAGCTCTTCCTGATGATCGGCCGAGAGACGTAGCTGCTTCGTGGCGTAGGTGACGGAAGCAAACGAAACGCCGGGCAGCGCCTGGATGCGCTGCTCCATCTTGGCGGCGCAGTTGGGGCAGCCGAGATTCTCCAGGATGTAGACCCGCT
>JAJQCL010000001.1 GCA_021202715.1 Lachnospiraceae bacterium | reverse complement strand
TGTATATGACTGTTATAATTTTACAGTTTGCTGAGTTGCCGCCGCATCCAGGATAGCATGGGAGACACGCAGCGTGCTGAGAGCATATTCTCCGGATACCGTGGAGGTCTTATTTGCCTCCAGGCTCTCCAGAAAATGGCGGGTAATGTTCGTGTAAGAGGATGAAGTATCAAAGTTATAGACATCCTGCAGTTCGATTACTTCCTCATATTCCATCTTGCTGGTCTTGAGTCTCAGACGATTAAAGTCAAAGAGGCTGTCCCCTTCCAGAATAGCCGTTCCCTCAGTTCCTACCACGCCCCGCGAACTGCCGTTCAGCCAGGAAGACCAGGTCGCATAGAGATTTGCCATGGCGCCGCTCTTCAGATTCATCGAAGCGTGGACATTGTTGTCAAACTCCGGAACATCCTGGAAGGTTCCCCTGATATCCGCTTTCACATCCTGAACAGGACCTCCCAGCTGAATGATCATATCAATATCATGTGAAAGGGACTCAATGCTCATCCCACAGACGGAACCGGGTTTTCTTCTCCAGGTATCATTGCTGGTTCCCGCATATCCTCCCAGCATCCCCATACGATTCACGAAGATACTCGTAATCTCTCCCAGCTGTCCGGACTGAACAATCTCCTGAAGCTTCCGAAATCCAGGACGGAAACGGTGATTATAATCCACCATCAGCTGCACATGATTTTCCTTCGCAATCGCAGTCATCTTCTCCGCATCTTCCACAGAAATCGCCATAGGCTTTTCCGTGATGATATGGCATCCGGCTTTCGCTGCGATTTCAAGGTAAGAAAGTCGAAACGCCGGCGGTGTGCACAGATGGACCATATCCGCCTCATGGACGGCCTCTGAAAATTCCTCCATGCTTTTCAGCACTTTAGCTCCACAGAAATCCGCCAGCTTTGCGGCGGCTTCCTCACGCACGTCGTACACGGCAAATACTTTCACCCCAACCTCTTTCAGAGCACGGGCATGACAATAAGCGATCGCACCGCTTCCAACCAAAATGGTCTTCATCACTCTTGTAACCTCCTTCTCCGCCTTATCAGGCTCATATTGTGGTACTTTGTTCCGCATTTCGGAACTTTTGTGACGAAAGTATATATTTTTCCTTCTTTTTTCATAGTATGAAAACAATGTTTCGCTCTCATTTTTCTGCTGTCTTTTTGTCCCCAAAATCCCCCATTCACGTTCGCCATCCGTCTTTTTCCAATTTTTCTGCAATTCATCTCAATTTTCCTGAAAAAGCCAATCCGGCAGGAGCCGGAGGCGGCGTAAGCCGCAAGACTCCTTCCCTGGCTCTGCGCCAAAAAAAAGACAGAAGCCTCAAAAGCACTTCTGTCCCTGTAAAAAAATTTCTGAATTTCACAGATATATTTTTACTGTTCTTCCTGTCACAGCCGTTCTCATCTACTCATGATTCGCTGAATATTTCTCTCGAAATTCCAGCGGCTTCACCCCTGTATGTTTCATGAAAAGCTGTGAGAAATGATTTGTATTCTCATATCCCACATGCTCGGCAATCTCCTTCACTGTCCTGTCTGTGGAAATCAGTTCCCATTGAGCTTCACTGATTCTGCGTTTAATCTGATACTGAATGGGCGAGATATGAAAGGTTGCCGTCATCTCGTGTGAAATATGGCTGGAGCTCATATGAAAGATTCGTGAAAGCTCCTCCATATTCATCGGCTCGGCATAATGCTGATCAATATACCGCAGGATATCTTCGGCAAACCCGGCACGGCTTTCCCCACGCTTCCTGATCTGCGTATGAATTTTCTGCCAGGCCAGAAGAACCATGCTCTCCGCCAGACTGCGAATAACCGGATAGAAATCCTCTGCCTGCACCTGGCGCTGCCGGAAGATTTCCTCCATACAGCTCTGAAAGACCGGCGCTGTCTCTCCGGTCTGCAGAACAGGAACCATATTTTCAGGCAGAATATGATTTTCCCGCAGCCCCGGCAGTTTAAATCCATTGACACCACAGGTCCAGGCATCCAACGGATCATCCGGATCGGAAGCAACGGCATGAATGCCGCCGCTGTTAAATATGACAATGTCGCCGGTTTTTACCTGATAGGGCGTATTTTCCCATGTATATGTACCACTCCCGCCCGCGATATAAATCATAAATCAGCTCTGTCTGATCCGGATGAGAATGAAAGCTGAAAAACCAGTTTGGATTGTCGCAGCTGTGAACAATTTTTACCACCTGAAGATAACTGCCGGTACAGAAAACAGACTCGCCTTCCGGCACAATGTCCAACAGAATCATACGAAAATTCCTCCTGCATCTGTTATACTTGATATCCGAGTTGTCTGGAAAGCTCAGCCGCTGCCTCCCGCATCTGCTGTTCCATGGATCGACTGTCCTCTGGAAAACGAAAAGCTGGCGTTGTTTCACGAATCTGTTTTGTAAGCTTTTGAAGAACCGGCTGACAAAGTCTCGTCAGATCACTCGTGTCCCGGGCAATCTGTCCCAGATAGTATATTTCACTGCCCAGCAGATAGCGGTTCGTCTCCTGGCTGCGGTACAAAAAGCCCAGATTTACAAGTGTTCCCAGGAGTCGTGAAGCCGTCGACTTTGCCATTCCCATTTTCTGTGACACTTCTGTCAGGGAGAGTTCACGGTTTTCCCAGTCAAAGAGCATCAAAATACGGAAAGCTTTTTCGATACTTTTCACATTTTTTGAATCCGTTTTCTCTTCCATCATGTGTCTCCTGATTTCTCGTCCATATATTCCTCCAGCAGCCCCAGATATATCGCCAGGTCCTCTTCCGTATGTGCGGCGGAGAGGAAGATGGCCTCGAACTGCGCGGGAGCCAAATAGACGCCATGGTTCAGCATGAAGTTGCAGTAGCGGGCGAAGGCCGCCGTATCGGAGGTTTTCGCGCTGTCGTAATCCCGGACGGTCTCTGCGGTGAAAAACAGGCAGCCCAGAGAGCCGAGGTGGCTGACCTGATACGGCTTCCCGCAGCGCGTCAGGATTTCCTGCATGGAGGTGAAGAAGTGATCCGCCTTCGCGTTCAGTTCTTCATACCATTCCGGGTGCTTCTGCATCAGAGAGAGCTGTGTATATCCGGCAGCCATGGCTACGGGGTTGCCGCTAAGTGTACCGGCCTGATAGACGCCGCCCAGAGGCGCGACCAGTTCCATAATTTCCCGGCGGCCGCCGTAGGCGCCCACGGGCATACCGGCGCCGATGATCTTGCCAAATGTAGTGAGATCGGGTGTCACGCCGAACCAGCCCTGCGCCCCGTCGGGACCCAGCCGGAAGCCGGTGATAACCTCATCGAAGATCAGCAGCGCGCCGTGCTTTGTGCAGAGCTCCCGCAGTCCCGGAAGAAAGCCCTCCTCCGGCAGCACCACACCCATGTTGGCCGCCACCGGTTCGACGATCACGGCAGCGATCTGTCCCGGATTCTCGGTGAAGAGCGCCTCGACATTCGCCAGATCATTGTAGCGCGCTGTCAGTGTGTCCGCCGTGCATCCGGCCGGGACGCCCAGACTTCCCGGCGCACCCGCCGTCATGACGCCGGACCCGGCCCGCACCAGCAACCCGTCGGAGTGGCCATGATAGCAGCCGTCGAATTTGACGATCTTATCCCGTCCGGTGAAGCCACGGGCCACACGGATGGCGCTCATGACGGCCTCCGTGCCGGAGTTCACCATGCGCACCATCTCGATGGAGGGCACCATCTCGCAGATGAGCCGCGCCATCCGCACTTCGATCTCCGTGGCAGCTCCGAAGCTTAAGCCCCGGCTCACCGCATCCAGAACGCTCTCCCTCACCTCTTCCCGGTCGTGTCCCAGGAGCATGGGACCCCAAGAGCCGATGAAATCGACATATTCCAGACCGTCCTCATCCGTCATATGGCCGCCGGAGCCGCTGCGGATGAACCGCGGCGTGGAGCCGATGGAGCCAAAGGCCCGCACCGGGCTGTTAACCCCGCCAGGGATATATTTCTTCGCTTCCTCAAAGAGTTCCTCTGATCGTGTCATGTTTTTCTCCTCTTCCTCTGCGGGCGATCTCTTAGTCCCTCGAGTCATACATTTCAATTTTACAACGATGTAACTTATCCTTCCGATAGTACCCGATTCCGACCAGAATGATTCTGCCTGTTGTCCTCGGCTGCTCTCCGATCTTTCCCTGAAACTTCAGAACATAATTCCTGTCTTTGATCTGCTGTAATGCGTTCTCCGGAGAATCATCAACTTTAAGCTCGATAATAATACCGTCATCTGCACGGTTATGCGGATAAAAAATGTAATCCACATATCCGGTTCCTGCCTGATCCTCACGTTCTATGTTGTACTTATTTCTCGCAGCAATATAAGCAAGCTTCACACTTCCGGAAAGCTCTGCTTCATCATTGTATGCTTTTAGCGGAGATTCTGTCGTGTGAACGATGGCCAGTATTTGTCCTACTGTATCCTCATCTCCGTCATACGTTGCCTGAAGAATACGGGCAGATTCTTTTTCCAGCTCACGCATATAGCTGTATTTTGGCTCCGTCCGTATGATTCTATCGAACTCGATTTCAAGTTCTTTGTTCGGGATCCGCACACAACCGTCATAGTAATTCAGATATCCATACACTGTCATGGCGGACAAAATATCATCCCGTCTGTCAAGGACCTCAGCCGTCGTGGCATATTCGGAAATATCTGCCTTCACCGGTTCTCCGGCCGCAAGAAGCATCACGGCATCTCTCACACCATCCACATCGTTCAGCACATATTCCCTAAGCTCTTTATATTCACCCGCCCTGGACCAATAGTTTCCAATCCGGTTCTCAGAAAGCGCAAATACGACAGAATTCGGATTGTAGATGCTGTCTTTGCCTTCTTTTTCATAACCATCATACCAGTCTGCCAGATCTTTGCGGGATATTGTCGGCGAGGATGTCATTTTTATATAACGTGAATACAGTTCGTCCACCTCAGCGTTTGTAAAGCCGAAATATTCACTGAATCTGACACTGTTCGCCATATTGTACTCCGCAAAATGGTTCATCGTATCGCTGGCAGAATATTTTTTGATAGGAAGAACACCGGTCAGATAAGCCATCTCAACATAGGCCCTGCCCTTTGTCAGATCTCCAAGAAAAGCTGTAAATTTTCCCCTGTCTTCCTCTGTAAAATACGTCCGGTGAAAGACATAATCCCATTCATCAAAAATCATGATGAATTTTTCATATTTATAAGTCATTGATACGATTCGCAAAGCGGCCCCCGCGGAATCTTCTTCCCGAATCTTCGCATCTGGATAAGCCTTTCTTAAATCATCAAATAACCTCATTTTTATGGTTTTAATGTATTCGCTGTACGACATGCATTCAAACACATCCCGGCTGAAATCAATGTAAATGAGATTATGCTGATTCAAATGCTTTGTGTACTTTTTGTTTTCTGCAATCTTAAGATGAGAAAACACCTCCGAGCTGTCTGCTCCCCTGCCGAAAAAAGAACCGATCATGGCGGCTGCCAGGGATTTCCCAAATCTGCGCGGTCTTGTCACTGAAATATAATTTCGTCCCTGTTCTAACAACGTGATCAGTTCTCCGAGCATCTTCGTTTTATCCACAAAATAAGGCTTCTCCGCCTCACCCTTGTACAATTCAAGAACATCTTCTGAATTCAGATAATATCCCATTCTTTACCACCCCTAATCCCGTTGCCTCAGCAGAGCAGGATTTCCAGGCTCCCACTCTGCTTCCAATCTTGATTCGTCTGCCCCGTATTTTAGGTTACCACGATGTTTCATGGAATTCAACAAAAACCGGTTCTTCCTTTGATCTGCTGCTCTTCCTCCCAAACAGGCAAAGTCTCCTCTGTCGCTTCCATACACAAAAGCAATCCTACCCGATATACCCCTTATCCATGCAGCGTGCCAGCTCTTCGGCGAAATACGTCAGGTAGATGTCGGCTCCGGCCCGAAAGGCGCTGACCGCGATCTCACAGAGGATGGCGGTCTCGTCCACGAAGCCCTGTCCGGCCGCGGCCTTGACCATCGCGTACTCGCCGCTGACGTTGTAGGCGGCGATGGGGACGTGGGTTGTCTCCTTCAACTCGCGGATGACATCGCCGAAGGCCATCGCAGGCTTGACCATGAGGATGTCTGCCCCCTCTTCGATGTCAAGCAGCGCTTCCTTAATGCCCTCGCGGCGGTTGTGATAATCCATCTGGTAGGATTTGCGGTCGCCGAATGAGGGCGCCGACCCGGCGGCCTCGCGGAAGGGGCCGTAAAAAGCGGAGGCATACTTCACCGCGTAGGACATGATGGGCGTGTTCTGGTGTCCGTTGGCATCGAGCAGCTTCCGGATGGCAGCCACCCGGCCGTCCATCATATCGGAGGGCGCTACCATGTCCGCCCCGGTCTCCACCTGCGAGAGCGCCGTCCGCGCCAGATAGTCCAGAGTGCGGTCGTTGTCGACTTCCTGCCCGTTAAGGATACCGCAGTGGCCGTGGGAGGTATATTCGCACATGCACACGTCGCCGATGCAGTACATTTCCGGGAAACGCTCCTTGATTGCCCGGAAGCCCTTCTGCACGATGCCGTTCTCATCATAGGCGCCGCTGCCCCACTCGTCCTTGTGGGCAGGGATACCGAAGAGCATCACCTTGTCCACTCCGGCATTCAGCAGCTCCTCGATCTTATACATCAGCTGATCGACGGTGTAGCGATACTGCCCCTCCATCGAGGGAATCTCCTCCCGCTGATTCTCCCCCTCCATGACGAAGGCGGGATAGATTAGAGCGGACTTGTCCATGCGGGTCTCCCGCACCATTTTCCTTAAAGAAGCGCCGTAGCGCAGACGCCTCGGTCTCTGTGTCATGTCCATTTTAATCTTACCTCCTGTCTTTTTCGTAAATAACTTTCTGTCGCGTATGACATCCGCACGCGCAGCCATTCTTCAGCCATTGAATCTATCTCTATCATAAGGAATTTTCTGTGATTCGAGTGACATTCCATGTCATTCGCCATAATCTTCCTTTTCCTCTTCCATCTCTCTGTGCACGCGGCAGACGAGCTCCTCCAGGCTGTCCATGGTCGCCTGGGTCGCCGTGTACGTCCGCATCCCGGCTTCCCCGGCAGCCCGGGCTGTCTGTTTGCCGATGCAAAGGGCCCGCACCCGGCTCACATCCAGACCCTCCGTGGCCGCGAGGAATCCCCGCACGGTGGAGGCACTGGTGAACACAGCCAGCGTCTGCGGATGCTTCTCGAGCTCCGCCCTCTCGTCGATGAGGGGCGATTTCTCATACAGGGTCTCGTAAATGGGAATGTCCTCGAGGATCACCGAAGGAGCCTTGCGGATCTCCTCCACGATCTCAGGGTTCCCCTTCGCCGCCCGAGGCAGCAGTACCCTCTCTCCGGGCTGCAGGACCGCCGCCAGCGCCCGTCCCAGGCTGGCACCGTCATAAGTACCAGGCTCCAGGTCAGCGAAGAGACCGCAGCGCTCCAGCTCCCGGCGGGTTCCCGGCCCCAGGACGGCCAGCCGACAGCCCGCCAGGCTCCGCACATCCTTTTTCTCCGCCCGCAGCGCCTCGAAGAAGACCTTCACCCCGGCCGGGCTTGTGAATACGATCCACTGAAACTCCGCCAGCCGTCCCAGAGCATCCTGAAGCGCCTTATTATCGGGAATGGCCTCCGTACGAATCGCCGGGATATCAATGACCTGCGCGCCCTTCTGCCGCAATCGGTCTGTCAGAGCAGAAGCCCGATCCCGTGGACGGGTCACAATCACACGACAGCCGGCCAGCTCCCGTTTCTCCGCCCAGGCGAAGTCCTCCGCCAGACGGCACACCGGTCCTACCACGATGATGGCCGGCGCTTCAATGCCCGCCCGACAGCTCTCCTCCGGAAGTCCGGCCACCGTCGAGACCACCCGCCGCTGCTCGGCGGTGGTGCTCTTCTGTACTTTGTGCTGCGGTGTCTCCGGATGCATGACCGCCGCCATCAGTCCGGCGCAGATGTCCGGCAGAGCCGTCACTCCCATGAGGAAGACCAGCGTTGCTTTCATGGATACCAGAGCATCAAAGTTCAGATCCAGCGGTGCGTCCTTCTTCTTGTGCCCGGTAATGATATGAACCGACGAGCAGAAATCCCGGTGCGTCACGGGAATGCCGCTGTAGGCCGGTACGGCGATGGCCGAGGTCACTCCCGGCACGATCTCATAGGGAATCTCATACTCCGTAAGCAGCTGCAGCTCTTCGCCGCCGCGGCCGAAGAGGAACGGATCCCCGCCCTTGAGACGGACAACACGCTTTCCCTGCAGCGCCTCCTCAAGAAGAATCCGGTTGATCTCCTCCTGCTTCCTGATATGATGGTGAGAACGTTTGCCTACATTAACAAGCTCTGCGCCCTCCGGCACCAGCGCCAGAATCTCCGGGCTCACCAGAGCATCATAGACCACCACCTCGGCCGCCTCCAGCACAGCCTTGCCCTTCAGGGTCAGCAATCCGATATCCGAAGGACCGGCTCCCACCAGCCATACTTTACCTGTCATACGCGACCTCCCACCTGACATTTCCCGACTTCCGAACCTTTTCCTGCACCGGCTGTCTGCCAAATACTTCCCGCATTCCTTCGATCATCCGTCCAACTGCCGCCGCAGACGTTCGGCTAGCTCTGCGCCAAGGTACTCACCCTCACGGCAGTTGCCGGTGAGAGTCCCTGTCACGAAGTCCCTCTTCTCCTCGCTGTAGTACAGTCCCCGCAGGGTCAGCGCATCCCCCTGTACCCACGCATGGGCGGCGATCGGGGAGCTGCAGCCGCCGTCCAGACGCCGGACAAAGGCCCGTTCCGCCAGCGCACAGGCCCCCTCTTCCTCGCAGAAATAGCCATCCAGGAAGGAATAATCCTCCCCGGCGCGTCCCTGCACGGCCAGGATTCCCTGCCCCGCTGCGGGAATCATTTCTTCCACAGAGAAGAGATGCGAGATCCGTCCCGCCAGTCCCAGTCGCCGCAGCCCCGCCGCGGCCAGAATCAGCGCCCCATATTCCCCGGCATCCAGCTTCTTAAGCCGGGTCTGCACATTGCCCCGTGCCGTGGCGAAGCGCACATCCGGAACCAGCCTCTGCAGCTGCACCATCCTCCGTCGGCTGGAACAGCCCACAGGCAAACTTCGATCCCAGACAGTGACTCCTGCGGGAAGCACCAGGGCGTCCCGGGGATCCTCCCGACGGGAGAAACCCAACAGCGGCAGATCCTCCGGCACGTCCATGGGTACATCCTTGAGACTATGCACCGAGAGATCGCTGCGTCCCTCCCGAAGCGCCCGATCCAGTTCCCGGATGAAGAGCCCCTTGCCGCCGATGGCTTCCAGACTTCGATCGAGGATCTTATCGCCGATCGTCTTCATTGTAACCAGCTCCGGATTGACCTCCGGTACATGATCGCGCAGATAATCCAGCACCGTCTCGGATTGGATCACCGCCAGCCGGCTCTCCCGGCTTCCGATTCGAATAGTTCTCATCGCAGTTCCTCCTTCTTCACAAGCTTCCGCAGCGCGGCAGCGACCCGGCGGACTCTCCCGTGATCGCTCCCGCCGGAGGTCACGCCGAGGATCAGATCCCCGTCCCGGACGACGGCAGGAAAGAAAAAGTCGCATTCCTCCTGATTGGAGGCGTTATTGACCCGGATGCCTCTCTCCCGGCAGATCTGGAAGATCGCCGTATTCACCGCCGGGTCGTCGGTGGCCGCCAGGACCATCTGTATTTCCTCTCTGTCGGAAAGCTGCTCCGGCGCGTAACGCGCCTGCTCCCAGGCGATCTCTCCGGCCCGCCACCATCCTGTCAACGATGGACTCAGCGACGGGCTCACGACACAGATCGAGGGACCGAAAGCCAGCAGAGTCCTCACCCGGCGTTCCGCGATGTGTCCGCCGCCGAACACCAACACCTGCCAGCCCGAGATATCCCGGAAATAGGGGAATTTCGCTGTCGTCCCGCTCATATTTCCTCCTCCGTGAATTCCGTCTCCGCCGCCTCCAGACATTTGCGCAGTACATCGACGCCGGCCTCATTGCGGATGGTAAAAAGGATTTTCTCAATGACCTTCTCAGAAGAAGCGCTGACGGCCTGACGCAGACTGTCTGTCTCTTCCTCCGTGAGCGGCAGGCTCTTCACCGTCCGCCCCATGCGCCAGCAGACGTCATCCGCGGCCGCACGGCCCACCCGGCGCACCCGGGGCACCAGATCGCGACCCTCATACCAGACCGTGAATTCATGGATCTGCTCCTCAAGGATCTCTTCGGCCCGGCGAATCTTCTCCGTCAGCTCTTCCGACTGAGTCACGGAAAAACTGTCGATGTCGTAGAGTGTCACCTGCGGCAGAGTCCCCACCTCCGGCTCGATATCCCGGGGCACGGCCAGATCGATGTAGATCTGCTGCCTTTTTACGGGAAGATCGCGCACATCCTGGTAACGGATCGTCGTATTGGGACTGCTGGTGGCGCTGACCAGCAGATCACAGTCGGGCAGCAGGCCCAGCCGGTCTCCGTAATTGATCCGGTGGCATCCCACGGGGATCTCCACGATGCCGCTGCGGTACTGACGGACCGTCACGGTCACATCCGCGCCCTCAGCCGCCAGCGCCTGCGCCGCCCGCTTGCCCATCTCGCCGTTGCCGATGACCAGACAGCGCCTGCCCGCGAAGGAATAACCGCGCCGCTTCATCCCGGCCACGGCCTGCTCCACAGCGGACAGGTTGGCCGTCGACATCTGCATCCCGGTCTTCACCTTCTTCGCGCCGGTGATCGCCATGCGGAAGAGCGTCTCCAGCACCGGGTCCGTGCTGTACACCTCGCGGGCGTTCTGCAGCGCTTCCTTCACCTGCGTCAGCACCTGATCTTCCCCGAGGATCCGCGATTTCAGGCCGCTGGTCATCTGAAAGAGATGCCGCACCGCCTCCTCGCCGCGGCGGTGAACGAAATAGCGCTCATAGTCTGCTTTTTCAAGTCCCTTGAATTCACAAAGAATAGTATAGAGAGGCAGTTCACATTCCCCTCCGGTATGAACCCAGAGTTCCATCCGGTTACATGTGGAGAGAATCACACAGCCCAGGATCCCTTCCCGCTGCCTCAGCTCTCCCATCGCCGCTGCGGCTGCCTTGCGAGTAAAGGAAAACAGTTCACGGATCTCCACAGGCGCGAGGCTGTGGTCAATTCCTGTCATTTGTATGTTCATGGTCTTATTTCCCTTTTCCCGTACGGCTGGGGTCCATCTCATAGAGAAGCGCGTTGCAGATCGCGGCGGCCACATTACTACCGCCCTTCCGCCCCCTGGCTACGATGGCCGGGACATCCGTCTCCAGAATCAGCTCCTTGGAAGCCACCACATTGACGAAGCCGACCGGGACGCCGATAATCAGCTCCGGAGTGATCCGTCCCTCCTGAATCATGTCATAGAGCTTCACCAGAGCCGTCGGGGCATTCCCCACAGCAAAGATCAGGGGACGGTTCAGGCGCGCGGCCTTCTCCATGCTGGCCGTCGCCCGGGTTGTATGATCCCGCTTCGCCGCCTCCGCCACGTCCGGGTCGGACATGAAGCAGAAAACCTCCCCGCCGAAGGACGCCAGCACCCGCTTGTTGATGCCGGAACGGGCCATCTGCGTATCTGTCACGATGCAGGCGCCCCGCCGGATGGCATTCTTGGCCACCGTCACCGCATCATGAGTGAATACGAGGTTGTCCGCATAGTCAAAATCCGCCGTCGTGTGGATTACCCGCTTGACGATGGGCTCCTCCTCCGCCGGAAACTGCCGGTCTCCCAGCTCCTCGGTGATGATCTCAAAGCTCCGCCGCTCAATCTCCATGGGGAGCACCTTCTCCAGCTGTGTTCGCATTTCTCACTCACGTCCCTTCTATCTCTTCAGCGTCCTTCACTCCAGGAACCACGCCTTTTCCTCCGGCAGCCCTATCACGCGAAGATCGATTCCATCTTACAGAATTCCTTCTGTTCCCGCATTTACGA
>JAJQCL010000006.1 GCA_021202715.1 Lachnospiraceae bacterium | reverse complement strand
GTTGCCCGTGCTGTGTAGGTGATTCCGGCGGTGTCCATGTATGCTTTGAGCTCGGCCTTGGTGTATGTCTCCAAGCCGTTTTCTGTAAGTGTCAGCATGACATCTTCCTTATTTGCCGAAACCGTCTCCACAACCGTTGTGGTGCCCGTGGCCACGCTTTTTATCTGTTGGATGGCTTGCACTACCTTATCATATCCAACCATCGCACAGAGCCACGAGAGAAGCACCAGAGCCACCAGAATGACAATCAACTTTGCCGTGACAGCGGTTTCCTCCATCACCACATAGGCCGCTCCTTCTGCGATGGCCAGCACCACCGAGACCGTCCCGGCGATAATGTTGGAGGAATAGGTTTTTCCCTGCTCCGTCAGGTATTTTTTGATTGCCTCCGTGACGAGGCTCGTTACCACTGATACCGCCATAAGCAGTACCAGAAATGTGTCATAACTCATCCTGCACCCTCACTTTCTTCTTGTTCGTCCATCACAGGTTCCATCCCATCATCCTGCCCCTCTGCATTGACCGCCGGGAAGTCCATATGCGCCCGTTCGCCGCGGTTGTTTGCTATGGCATGTTGGACAGAGTTCTTTATCATCCAGATCGCGCCACCGGCCGACAGCGGAATAGCGGTCAGGTCTCCCACATAAGACCATACGGACGTGTCCTGTATGCACACGGTGGAATATACTGCTGCCGCCACCATGACAATGAGAACAACGATCCACGCCGCTACCATCACTACCACGAAGAGGTCGGACATGTAGTTGATGGGGGATTTCTTCAGGGCAGCGGTGATTTTCCCATCCTCCTGCTTTCCCTTTTTCATTCGGTCATCTCCATCCCGTAGAAATCCTGCTTCTTCATCCGGTCGTCGTACACACGCTCTATATTTTTGATGGCATGCACGGCCCGCTGGTTCGGATAATCCGGATGAGCTTTGCAGTACTCTTCATAATCATCTATTTCGGTCAAGATGTCGTCAAAATCCTCTTTGGTATGCTTCAGGTTCCGGATTAGCTCCAGGTTGAATTGCAGGATCCGTTCTCGGTGGACATCCGCATTCCGTTCGTCTTCAATCCGCTCCCGCTCCGCAAGGCGGCTTTCGATTTTTTCCTGCGTGGCTTTGACGCCTTCCAGCTCGCTCATGACTTCGCCATTGATCGCTTTCCCAATTGCCTTCCCCGCTTTCTTCCACGGGTAGATTTTCAGCGGTGAGATTTCCACCAACCTCGATGCCACAATCAGGACTATCACTGCCCAGCCCGGATTATCAGCTATTACCTCTGCTATTTCAGCCAGTGTCATTTTTCGGTCTCCTGTTATTTTTTCGTCTGTGTCCCCGCTTCGGTTTCCTTCCGGATGTCCTCGCACTCCCATGGGCCTGTTCTCCTGCACATAAAAACAGCCTGCGGCCTCTGCGTGAGGTTCAGGCTGTTTCCGAAATTATACGATACATTTCTTGTGGCTGTATTTCACATCGTCCTGCTGGATCTCTGCATAAATCATCGTGGTGTCCAGCTTTTCATGACCGAGGATCTTCTGCAGCTCCGCTACATTCATGCCCCGGCTCAGGGCATCGGTGGCCGTTGTGTGCCGGATCAGGTGGGGATAGAGCGGCCGGCCGATCGCGGACCGAATCCCGATGTCGTGGACGATCTTCTCCATGGCCCCCTTGCTCAGTGGCCTGTATGGCTTCCGGACCGTCACAAACAGGGCGTCACAATCATCTGAGCGGGAGAGAAGATACTTCCGGATCGCCACCTCTGCCCGGGCATTGATGTAGGATGTCCGGTGCTTGCTCCCTTTCCCGAACAGATGCACTTCTTTGGTCTGGAAGTCCACATCGGACTTTTTAAGGATGATGCTCTCCGAGACCCGACAACCGGTACTGTACAGCGTCTCGACGATTGCCTTCTCCCGGTAGTTCCGGCAGGCATCCCGCACCAGCTCCAGCTCAATCCCATTCAGGGGCTCCCTCGGCTTTGCCTCGTACTTGATCGGTCTGATCCGGTCGCATGGATTCTGGAGGAGATACCCCTCAGACACGCACCACCCGAAAAAAGCATGGATGATCAGGCGCTTGTTGTCCATGGTCCGGTTTGTGATTCCGTTCCGGCGCTGGGCATTGTACAGATACACCCTGATATCGTTGGTGCTCATCTCCCCCAAAGGCTTCCTGGTATTTTCGAAAAAGTCACGCAGGCAGTCATCATATGTCTTCAATGTGCCCAGGCTCAGGCCCTCTATCTTCTTTGTTACCAGATATGTTTGATAACATTCTGGGATCCCGCCTTGATATGCTGTCAAGTCTGTCACGCGCTGCGAGATATCATAATCCGCTGTAAACAGCTGCAGCTCCTCCAGTACCGTCCGCAGATCCTCCGCTGCCAGCTTCCCATCCAGTTTTGCCACAAACTCCGCCGCAAAGTTTTCTTTACCCATACTCGCCCTCCTCTGGACACGAAGGGCGGGTGATGCTATACTATACCCATACCTTCGTGGTGTATTGGAAGCCGGGTTTTCTGTGGTAGGGAGCCCCCGGCTTCCTTCTTTTTTGTTCGAGTATAGTGTAGCACATTCCGCGGAGGGCGGCATTTTCTCAGAGATGGTAGTGAACTAAATGGTAATCTGACAATAATTGGCGAAATCAAAAGTGACGCCGCGACAGTATCCGTTAATACAAGCACAGTAACACAAATATCCAGCTTGGAACTTGATGCTGGAACCTGGATTGTAATTGCGAAGGCATGTTTTTCTGGAAATTTTTCGGCTGATGCTCGTGCAGCATTAAACATCGGTGTAATTGATACTGCCTCTTATTTTGGCAGTAGTAATTCCGTACAAGGCTCGTCTGGTCACGGATACTATGGGCTCGAAGTCACCCGAATATTGGTGTATTCTGAAACGACCACAGTGTATGCGTCTTTATATCATAATTGCGGAGAAACAAAAAGCGTTGGTTCATATATGTCTGCCATCAGAATCGCATAGTTTAATCCATACAATATACGTCGGTCATGATAAAAATAAAAAGTAGCGGGCGGCCGCGATCGTACTATTATTTGTAACTGTATACGTTGTGCCTGAAACAGATATTTCTATTGCCGACGCAGATATAAATGATTATACCGAATTTAAGAACTTATCTGGCACTAACGTAAATATAATTTACAACGAAAGTGTTGTTTGCCTGTCTTTTACAATAACAGGTATAACTTTATCCGCGCAAACAACCACAGATATTACAGACACGTTCGCTTTTCCGGATAATGTCACTATAAATAATGGCTTTTATATGCAGACAAATTTGATGAATGTCTCGTGGATGCCCACTGGGACGCAAATATACATCGTTTTTAATAATGATAGTGTCATTGCAAGGGCATCAGAGACTATATCTAATGGTGTGATAGCTAATACTATAATCATGCCTCGGAGCTATTTTTTAATCAGTTAAGCAAGCCGAATATAATAAAGGCCATAGTTTACACTTCCAGTGCTACCTATATCATGATATGCAGCCAAGTAAAATGTCGTTTCCTGCGATAACGTTTTTAAAAAAGTACGCTCGCTCATTGCATATATGACAGGTGCCATTACCACAGAATCCCCATATCCATATGACGTGGATTCTTCGGTTGTGCCAAAACGCATTCTACGAATTGATCCTGTTGCAGTATTCGGAAATTGTGTGATAGTAGATATAATATATGTGCCAGCTTCTAATGTTACTGATATGCCATTTGTCCATGTTTCAGATGGTACGCTAACATTGCTTTCAAATCTATTGGTAACTTCAAATTGCATATTACCATTTAGTTCACTAAGCTCCGCCGAGATCGTGGTGGCCTCCACATCCGTCCCCAGCCATGCCCCCGCGGCGTGGTCTGCAGTGAATTGATACAGTGTATTTTTATAGATACAGTAATCTCCGAAGGAATAATCTGTTTCTTCCGAAAACGCATCCCCCACCTGCGCCTGCACGTCGCCTGTCACGGCCTCTTTTAACGTGCTGTACTTGGTTCTTTTGGTGGTCGGCACCGAATCTTCGACAAGAAAATCATCATCGTCATTCAGTTCTGTTGTTAAAGCAAAATTTTTGATCAGGGTTCCATCTGCCATTATCATTTACCTCTCTTTATCCCTCTAACGCCTCCAGGCGCTCGATTATATTCTGAATGGTTTCTGAATCATCAATGACTGTTTCGATCCCAACAACATCCCCCGCCTGAACTCCGTGTACGTAATATCCGGACACGGTGCCGTTGGAACTGGTCACATTATTGATGATATCCACTGCATCCTGGAGCTTCGAATACAGTTCTTCAAAGGTCAGGACTGTATTTGACAGCTCACAGGAGTTCTTCATCGGGCTTTGCGGGTACTCTGTGATTTTTACAATACGCTGTTTTTCCCGCACATTTGCCACGGCGTCAATGACTGTCACCGTATCTCCCAGCCCGTATGAGAGGACACTGTATACCTGGCTTTGAGAGGCCAGATCAATGATATCTACTTCATACGCTTTTGTGGGCTTTGACATATCGGCCAGTTTCAGCTCCGCATCTTCCATCAGGGCGGTGGCGTCTGTGTAGGAATCATCTTCCCAGATGTAAGGTCTGATCTTGCTGGAATACTGAAAATTATCCAGGTAGTTCTTGCCTTCATTGACGTCCTCAATGGTCAGCTCATCAGCCCCGATGGGGATAATCCGCGTATAATAATCATAGCTGTCGCTGGTGACTTTCAGCTCCTTCAGGTTCAGCCCGCGGAGGAAGTAAACTCCTTTATCATCCCCCACCTCGCTGTAAAAAGATACAGTTTTATTGATCGTATCGTAAACCCGCTCACACATAAAGGCTGTACATAATTTGTCAATCACATCCTTCGCCATTGCCATCTGTATCCCCGCGCTCCGAATCTTGGTCACGTCACAGGTCCCCACGGTCCACCCCGTATCCTCCATGGCTATTTCCGCCGCGGCATCGATGGTTGTATCTGTTACCTCAAAGGATTTCCATGCGACGGACTCCAGGCCTTCCAGGTTCAGCGTCGCCACATAGCTGATTCCGGTTGGGGTATAGACTTTTTCTTTTACAACATACTCATCGTCCTCCGTGCGCAGGTAATATTCCGGCTCAGCATCACATTCGTCTGCTGCATATTCAAACGACAGCGTTTTCTCGCCGGTCGACAAGGTGCTTTCGATTTTCAGCCCTTCGTACTTTGACAGGTAACCCAGAAAATTGTGTTCCGCATCATACAGTGCAAGCATAGGCCGGGCACTCCTTTACATATACCTTGGGCAGTATCGCAGTACGATATCCACCGCCGTGCTGTTGACATAAATAACATTCGATCCACTCATCAAGGTCGGAAGCTCCCACAATTCTACTTCCGGGATTTCGTCCGAATCTGATGCAGATATAAGTCCGTTCTCTCCACTGATCGTGATCGTTACTCCGGCCTTCAGCCCAGTGAAAATAACCGGAAGGTCATTCTCCCAGGAAATATCAGAGGCCAGGATTGGAGTTTCCTCCGCGTCATCGGTTGTGCCGAGGATTTCTGTCCCATCGGCCGCCAGAATAGGCGTGACTGTTCTGGTATTTCTTTGCTCTTCCAGAGGTCCGGATGTAATTGACAGTTTGCGGCAGACCCCCTGGATTTCCAGCGTGTCCAGATCCTCCTGCGGTGTGATTTCCAGAACCAGCGGCGTCAGAATGTTGCCCGAATTTATCACTTCCGTCTGGGTAACCCCGCTCATGCTTACAGTCTGCTCATCGCTATACTCATAACAGTCGAATTCAAAGGTCAGGGTATGGAAGCGCTGCATCGACAATTCGCTCGGAGCACTGTGTTTCGTCATGATCCCATAAAAATAATGGCTGTAATGATCCAGCGTCAGCTTACACGGGTCAAGAAGTCTGGCCAGAATGTCACTCCTGGCCAGAAGGATCTCCTCGCGGCTGCTCCCATTCAGCATCAATTTGATGGTGAGCGTCTTAAACGATGTCGTGTTGCGAAACAGCACAGGAATCGGGCTTCCTTCGATCCATTCGCTGTTGGAAGATATGTCACAGCTGCTGAATGAGACCGTCCACTGACGGGCTCCCGCCTCCGAAATATCCCAATCGCCAATCAGCATCTCATCACCTCCTTCTGGCTCTGGCGGCCAGTTCATTTCCTACTGTTCCAACCAGTTCTTTACCCAGATAAACATTCCGGTCTGAGGCCAGGTATGGAAGGAATTCCGAAATCAGGTCCTCTACTGACGACAGCGTTTCCTCTACCCGCGCCAGATCCACAGTAGGCTGTGCAGTACTTTCTCCGGCGATCAGCATCTGGTTGATCTGAGCTGCTGTGCCGGCCGCATTGATCTCATCCAGATAGGATGTGAGCAGGTTCTGCTGTTTCGCCATGACTGATATCAGATCATCCGGATTGATCTTGCTCAGGCGGATCAGGTTGCTTGTTGTGTCCGCATCGATGACATCATCGCCCGGGCGGATCCGCGTCAGGATCGCATTATCGGATTTCCGGACTATCATCTCGGAGCCAGTCGTGTCCAGTTCCTCATCCATCGAGATCATTTCTTCATCGATGTTCCGGCCGCATGACCGATAGCCTTTTTTCTTTAGCTTATTCAGGTTCTTGGTCTTTTCAGCGGATGTGACTGTATCACCGGATATGGAAACTCCCAGCAGGGACGCCAGCTTCTTGTATACACTGTTTTTGCCGCCATGCCCGTAATTATCCACAAGATACAGATAGAGGTCATGATGTTTTTTCCGCTGTGCCGAGGTCAGTGTCGTTACCACCGGCCCCGCATAGATTGCTTCCAGTATATTGTCAACACTCGCTGTGGATGAGCTGGTTGAACTGTCGCTCACTCCACTGGCCGCTGTGCTGGTTCCCGTACTTGCAGCCGCACTGGCCGCGCTGCTGCTGGCGGAGAAAACCGCCTTGATCTCTGACACCCCGCCGCCGATCGCCGCCACGAGCTGTGTGGTCTGATCTTCTGCGATAGACTGGGCGCTGTTGGCCAGCGTCAACAGCTCATCGGAAATGGTTGTGTTGACCGACGCCACATCGCTCTGGTACTCCGCCAGAAGATCCGCCTTGTCCTGCTCCGCCTGGGCTTTCAGCGCTTCCGTCTGCTCCTGCACCGCTGCCAGAGTATCCGCTGTATCTTCCTCGGCCTGCTTGGTAACGGCATCCATTTTCTTGTCGTAGGCTTCCTGATAGGCGGTCAGTTCTTCGTCCGTCAGATCAGACAGCGCATAGATGGCCGCCAACTGGTCCGGCCCCATCTCTGTCAGTTCTTCCAGAAGATCCTCCGACAAGATTCCGCGGGATTCCAATGCATCCAGTGCATCGGACCAGGCTTCATATCCGGCCGCCTGGGACTGCAGGTTAAACAGCAGCGTCTGGCCATTTTCAGATTCAGATGTAAATTCATCAAACAGGCTGAAAGCGTCTTTGAGTTCGCTGATCCGGCTGTCCAGCGCATCATTATAGCTGTCCGTCAGATCTTCAATGTCATCCGCCAGCTGCTCCTCGATGTCCTTTACCGCATCCGCGTAGTCTTCTTCCAGATCCTCCAGTTCTTCGTAATACTCCTCCTTGGCCTCCAGATATTTCTGGTCTGCCTCCAGACGTTCATCCGTCCCCTCCTCGTACTGCTGTCGGATAGTATCCCAGTACTGCATTTCCGCTTTGGCCGAAAGATCGTAATATGTTGTATAGGCGGACAGGACGCTGGTCATGTTGGAGACAGTGCCGATACTGGATTTGATGGAACTGATCTTAGACTGTGCACTGTACCAGGCGTCAGACCCTTCCTTGACAGATTTCTGCACTGCTTCCCAGTACGCGAGTTGCTCAGATAGGGACCACGCATCCAGCGTATCCTGCTTGTCTGCGTAATCCTCCGCCGCCTCATACATCGCATCGTAGTACGAATCCTTTAACTCACTGATCTTATCAACAACCTCGTACCATTCATCAGAATACTTGGTCAGCTGGCTCTTTATGTTGGTCCAGTACTCGATCTCTGCATCCACAGACATATCATTCAGCGACTGGATATGGGAGAGTGTGCTTTCGGCGTTCGACAGGGTTTCGCTGTTGGCTTCCTCCCGGAGATCTTTGATCTTTTCAGTAACCTCATACCACTCGTCAGAATATTTGGTCAGTTCGCTGCGAACTTCCTTCCAGTAATCGATCTGCTCCGATATGGAGACGTCGTTCATGATCTGCATGTGATCCATGGTGGTCTCCGCTGCGGAAACGATCGAACTCTCGTAGTCCTCCAGGATGGAATTGATTTCTTTCTGGGCGTCATACCAGGCGTCTGTGCCCTTCTTCAGCTGTTTCTGGATGGCCTCCCAATATGCCAGCTGTTCATCCAGAGACACATCGCTGGTGGTCTGGAGCTTATCCATATAATCCGCGGCGGCATCGTAAATATCGGAGTAATAGGTGGCGGAATCCTTTTTGACCGTCTTCTTATTCTTCCCGGATCCGCTGGTGGTCGTGGTCGAGACACTGTTTTTGACGATTTTCGCCACGGCATTACTGTATTTGGTCAGCGCCTTTTCATACGCCGATGTGCCCTCCTCGCAATGCTTCAGCACCTGGTTCCAGTAGTACTTCTCATCCGACAGGGACACGCTATGCGATTTCTTGTATTTCGTCAGCCAGGCCGTCGCCTTGGAATATACCTTGCTCGACATCTTTGCCGCTTCGTCGCTGGCCAGGGATGCCTTATCGCTGATACCAAAGGCCATGCCTTTACTGATCTGCTGGCCGACCTGATTCCGAAATTTTTTCGAGGGGGACTGGATCTCCAGTTCTTTTTTCGCCGCTGACAAAGCTGACTTGGCCATGTTCTGGGCGGCGGTGATCGCCGTGGACTGTCCGGAAGAAATGCCCGCTGCCACACCGGCGGACATATTATATCCGGCCGTCTCGAAGCTGCTTTCATTATTTTTCACAGCCTCCAGGGCTTTCGCTGCCAGCTGCTGTGCTTTAGAAACAACTTCCGATTCTTTTGATTCGATCCCTTCGGCAAACGCCTCAGCCGCATCCGCACCAGCTTCCTGATAAGATGATTCCGTGTTGCTGGTGCTCTGGGCGCCGGATTCCGCCGCTTCTGTGGCGGCTGTACTCACCTCCCCGGCTGTGGAAGAGATCCCTTCCGCGATGGCTGTGGATGTCCCGGAGGCGCTGGTACTCAGCTGGCTGATGATGGTGTTCATGGCCAGAACGGCGCTGTCCCCGCCTTCCTCAATGGCAGATGCCAGGCTGTCGTCGATCTCGATGCCGTTTTGTTCTGCGATCTCCACCAGCCCGTCAAAGGTTCCCTGAATGGCTCCTTTCATCTGCGAAATTGCGTCTTCAACACTGACATCGCCGCTCTCGATACTGTCCGCCAATTTGTCGGGAATCTCCACCCCAATGGCCTCCGCGGTGGCAATGGTGTCCTCCAGAGCCTCCAGAGTAGCGTCAGACAGGCCGCTCCAGCCGTCTGCCGCCTCCGCAACCGCCGTATCAATCGAATCCCGCAAGGCGGAAAAATCTGCTTCGGAGGAGCCGAATTCGCCCATCATCATCTCATAGGCCAGCTTGTTCGTAGCGCCGATCTCCGCGATGCCTTTCGACAGATCCATGGCCTCTACATATTCGTCCGACAGGGCCTTGATCTGCTCCTTTCCGTCGCTCTTCTCCAGGGTGTCAACCATGTTCTGGACAATAGCGGCCCCGTCAGTCCCCATGTCCTCGATGTACTGTAAAAATTCCGGTGCCAGATCGCTGCCCATCTCGCTGATCAGCGTCTGGAGGTTTTCCTTGTAGGTCTGCAGGCCCTCCGTCTGGCTCTCCAGATTCGCCATCATCTCGGAGACGCTTGTATCTTCACCTGAATCAAATTTTTCAGACAGGTCGATGGTATCGGCGATATCTGCCTTGATGTCCTCGACCATCTCATTATAGGCTTCCCACACAGAACTGCAGGCCTCCGCCTGGGCGTCTGCGGATGCCTCGATCGAAGCGGCCACCTCTGCAGCCGTCTCAGACAGTTCCTCCTCCGCCTCAGCCAATTCTTCGGTCGCTTCGGCGGCTTCTTCCCCTGTATATCCCAGTTCTTCCAGCTTTTCCGTAGCTGTATCATACTGTTTCTGGGCTTCCTCCACAGCCTCATTTGCATCCCGCTGCGCCTTGAGAGCCTTGTCCCGCGCCTTCTCCGCATCACTGGATCCATAGGTGTCCTGATAGTCCTGTTCTGCCTGTGCCAATGCGTCATCTG
This sequence comes from Lachnospiraceae bacterium, assembly GCA_021202715.1. Taxonomy (GTDB): domain Bacteria; phylum Bacillota; class Clostridia; order Lachnospirales; family Lachnospiraceae; genus UBA3305. The sequence continues at coordinate 1,809 of JAJQCL010000006.1, read as the reverse complement.
CTTTTGCCAGCTCCAGCGTGGCCGCCGACAGAGCCTCCTGCGCCGTGGCCTGCGCTTCCAGAGCCGCCTCCTGCTCCGACAGGGCGGAATAATTGTCAATCAGTTCTTCCAGTTCCGCAGATGTGAGGTTCAGCGTGCCGGTTTCTTCATCAAACGCCTCGGCCAGCTCTGGGATGCTGTCTCCCAGAGCTTCGATCACATTCTGCAGCTGGTACTGCTGATAGGTTGTCAGCTCCGAAGCATCGCTCAATTCCAGGAGAAGGTTCTTGTATGCCTCCAGATCCGCTGTATCCGTGGCGGAAGTGTCCATGATGCTCTTCGATTCCGCGATAAGGTCTTCCACCGTATCCACCGATGCTTCCACATCCGCAAGGAACGATTCCATCTCGGTTTCTTCATCGGAGAGTGCATTTGTTACGCCGTTGATTACAGTGGTCACACCGTCTACAATGGTTGTCAGGGGGCCGTCAATACATTCGTAGAGTTCCGTCTGCAAGCCTTGAACGGCGGAATCCATCTTTGTCAGGCTGCCCTGCAGGTTGTCCTGCATGGTTTCGGCCATGTCTTCCGCCGTCCCGGCGCAGTCAGCCAGACCGGCCGTGTATTCCTCCAGGCTTCCGGTGGATTCGCCCAACAGGGTCATCAACTCCGCCTGCGCGGTCTTCCCGGCAACGGTATACGACAAGTTGGACTTCTGTTCGTCAGTCAGGCCACTCCATACCGACTGCATCCCGGACAGGATGGAAGACAGGTCATTGACATTTCCTTCCGCGTCATAGACCTCGATTCCGTAGCTCTCCAGCATATCCCGGCATCCGGATACATTATTGCCCAGCCGGGTCATAATGGAAGACAGAGCTGTGCCAGCTTCCCCTCCTTTGATTCCAGCATCAGCCATGATCATCAGTGCCGCCGTGGTATCGTCCAGGCTGTAGCCCAGCTGCGTAGATGTGGCAGCTACGTTCTTATACGCCTCCCCCAGCTGCTCAGTACTGGTGTTGGAATTGGACATGGCATATGCAATCTTGTCTACCAGCTCTTCCTACTGGGAAGCCTCCATATTGAAAGCCGATAGGTAATCCGTCACGATATCCGAAGCCGTGGCCAGATCCATATCCGACGCCGCCGCCAGGTTCAGGACGCCATCGATGCCGTTTAGCATTTCCTGCGTATCCCACCCAGCCAGAGCCATGTAGGAGAGGGCTTCCGCGGATTCCGTGGCCGTGTATTTGGTGGTTTCGCCCAGTTCCTTTGCTTTCTCGGTCAGGGCGTCCAGATCGCTCCCTGTGGCACCGGACAGGGCCTCCACCTGCGACATGGCGGCCTCGAACTCGCTGCCGACGGTGACAACAGATTTGGCAAACTCAATTGCCGCATCTTTCGCAGTCTCAAAAACAGTGCTGACGGCATTATCGACAAGCGAGGTTTTAACCTTTTCCATCCAGGATGTTGTTGTCTGCTCCGCTTCCTTCGTTTTGTTGCCAAAATTATCGATGCTGGTCGCACATCCATTGGTGGAGGCTTTGGCCTCATCCATATACTGGCTGGTCTTTTTCAGCTCTGTCTCCATACGAGCTGTTTCTGTCTTTGCCTTATTCAGACTGGTCTGCCATTTATTAACCCTGTTCTCGGCAGTCTGGTAGTTTTTATTCCCTGTTTCAAGGGCATTCGCCAGTTCTTTTACAGCTGCTTCCTGTTCATCAATTTCCGTCGCAGAGGCCTTGCCGGATGTCTTCATGTCATGCAGTTTCTTTTTGGCCTCTTCATATTGCTTATTCAGCTTTTGGAGGTTGGTCCCCAGATTATTAT
>JAJQCL010000167.1 GCA_021202715.1 Lachnospiraceae bacterium | reverse complement strand
CCAATTCCTGGCGCGCGGACTCCTCCGCCATAGCCCTTACGGCACACCGGGGACATCTTATCTCTTCACTCATTCACATCTCCTCACAGTAACTCCAGATCGAACAACGAGATCTGATTGGTGCGGGGCAAATCTCCAAAGAGCCCCAGATCCACCATGGTCTCCGCCACCGTCTTACTGGTCTTGGTCCGCTGACAGAAATCCTCCACGGAGAGGAATTTCCCCTTCTTCGCTTCCTCCACCACAGCTTCCGCCGCCTTCTCGCCCATGCCGTCGATGCTGCACAGGGAAGGCATGATCTTGCCGTCAACGATAATGAAATCTTTCGCCTGGCTCCGGTACAGGTCGATGGGGACGAATTCATAACCGCGGGCGAACATTTCCTGCACGATACGCATATCCCGCAGCGTAGCCTTCTCCTTCTCAGTCAGGTTGTCCTGGTTGCGGCGGTAGTTCGCCAGATGCCCCTCCAGCACGTCCTTCCCCTGGCACATCATCTCGTAGTTGAAGCCGGTGGCCCGGATTCCGAAATAGGCCGCGTAGTAGGCCAGCGGATAGAACACCTTGCAGTAGGCGATCCGCCAGGCCATCATTACGTAGGCCGCCGCGTGCGCCTTGGGGAACATGTATTTGATCTTCTGGCAGGATTCGATGTACCAGTCCGGCACCCCCGCCGCCTTCATGGCCTCGATCCACTCCGGCGTCAGCCCCTTGCCCTTTCGCACCTTCTCCATGATGTTGAAGGACAGGCTCTTATCCATCCCCATGTTGATCAGATAGATCATGATGTCGTCGCGGGTACAGATGGCCGTCTGGATCGTCGCCTTCCCCTCGAGGATCAGGGTCTGCGCATTGCCCAGCCACACGTCCGTGCCGTGCGCCAGACCGGCGATGCGGACCAGATCGGAAAAGCAGGTCGGCTTCGCATCGATCAGCATCTGCATGGCGAAGTCTGTGCCGAACTCCGGCACCCCCAGCGCGCCCAGCTTCGTCCCGCCGATGTCTTCGGGCGTGATGCCCAGCGCCTCGGTATTCTGAAACAGCGACATAACCTCCGGGCTGTCCAGGGGAAATGTCTTCGCATCCAGTCCGGTCAGGTCTTCCAGACGCCGGATCATGGTCGGATCATCGTGTCCTAGAATATCGAGCTTCAGCAGGTTGTGATCGATGGAGTGATAATCAAAATGCGTGGTCACCGTAGAAGTCGTCATGTCGTTGGCCGGATGCTGGATCGGCGTGAAGGAGTAAATATTTTCTCCGTGAGGCATGACAATGATGCCGCCCGGGTGCTGCCCCGTCGAGCGCCGCACGCCCACGCAGCCCTCGGCGATGCGCTCGATCTCGCAGCGGCGCTTCGCCATCTGCTTCTCCTCGTAATATTTCAGTACAAAACCGTAGGCTGTCTTGTCCGCCAGGGTGCCGATCGTTCCGGCGCGGAAGGTATGTCCCTTGCCGAAAATCACTTCCGTATAAGCATGGGCGCGGCTCTGATACTCCCCGGAGAAGTTCAGATCAATATCCGGCTCCTTATCTCCCTTGAACCCCAGGAAGGTCTCAAAGGGAATGTCGAAGCCGTCCTTTTTCATCAGCGTCCCGCAGTGCGGACAGACCTTATCAGGCATGTCGCAGCCCGCGCCCCCGGCGAATTTCTTCACCTCCGGCGAATCGAAGTCGCTGTATTTGCAGTTCGGACAGACGTAGTGCGGACTCAGCGGATTGACCTCCGTGATGCCGGACATCGTCGCCACCAGGGAGGACCCCACGGAGCCCCGGGAGCCGACCAGATAGCCGTCGTCATTGGACTTCTTCACCAGCTTCTGCGCGATGATATACATGACCGCGAAGCCGTTGCTGATGATGGAGTGAAGCTCCCGCTCCAGCCGCTCCTCGACAATTGCGGGAAGCGGATCTCCGTAAATGCTGTGCGCCTTATCATAGCACATCTGCCGCAGATCACGGTCGGAGCCCTCGATGACCGGAGGGCACTTATCCGGCCGTACCGGGCGGATGGACTCGCAGCAGTCGGCGATCTTCCCGGGGTTGGTCACGACCACCTCCATGGCCTTTTCCTCCCCCAGATAGTCGAACTCCTCCAGCATCTCCTCAGTCGTGTGCAGATACAGCGGCGGCTGCAGATCGGCGTCGGCAAAGCCCTGCCCCTTCATGAGGATCCGGCGGTAGATCTCATCCTCCGGATCGAGGAAATGCACGTCGCAGGTCGCCACCACCGGCTTGCCGAACTGTTCTCCCAGATCGACGATCCGCCGGTTGTAATCCCGCAGGTCCTCTTCCCCGGACAGGCCATATTTCGGATCCCGCAGCATGAAGGCATTATTGCCGATCGGCTGAATTTCCAGATAATCATAAAAATTCACCAGGCGGGCGATCTCCTCGTCGGATTCCTTGTCCACCAGTGCACGAAACAGCTCACCGGCCTCGCAGGCAGAGCCGATGATCAGGCCCTCCCGACACTCCTGCAGCAGGCTCTTGGGGATGCGCGGGCGCTTGTAGAAATATTTCAGATGCGATTCCGAGACCAGACGGTACAGATTCACCCGCCCCACCTCGTTCTTCGCCAGAATGATCACGTGGCGGGCCTTCGCCTTCTTCAGCTTCTCCATGTCGGACTCGCCCTTCGTGTCGTCGACCAGATAGCCCTCGCAGCCGTAAATGATCTTGATATCGGCCTTCTCCGCGGTATGCATGGCGTCGACAAAAGACTGCACCACACCGTGATCGGTAATGGCGATGGCCTTGTGCCCCCAGGCGATAGCCCGTTTGACGATGTCCTTCACATCGGAAACACCGTCCATATCGCTCATCTTGGTGTGGCAGTGAAGCTCTACCCGCTTCACCGGAGTCAGGTCCTGACGAACCGTCCCGGTCTTCTCCATTTTGCGGATACCCACCACGGAACCGATGGTCACCTCGCCGTCGAATTTGTCCAGGACCGCCCGCCCTTTCAGGCGCACCCGCTGGCCCACGCTCACCAGGCGCAGGATATCTCCCTTATTCTCCGGGGTAGCAAAGATCTTCACGGTAATGGAATCGGTCTTATCCGTCACGGCAAACATGATGATCGTATTTCCTGTGCGGATCTCCCGGCTGTCCACCTTGAAGATATCGCCCTCGATGATCACGTCGCCGATCTCTCCGTCAATCTGCTCAATCGGCAGCGTCTCCCCCTCGAACTCTCTGCCGAAACCGTCCTCCGAATCCATCATCTTCCCGCGAGGCGGACGTTTGCGGTATTCTTTCTGGCGCTCGGCCCGTGCTGACGCAGCTTTCTCACCGGCCCGGGCGTGCTCCCGGGCGTGCGTCGCTTCCTCGACAATGTGATCCACCTGCGCGACCACGACATCGTCATAGTTGTTCTGGATCACTTTTTTATGTTCACCGAGATGGCAGCGGACCTCCGCCTGATAACCCAGCCGTTCGTTGAGGATCTTCTCCAGCACGCGGCAGAGCTCCTGCGCCCGCGAGCGGTTGACCAGCGTATCCTCCGCCTCCAGGACGACGCGGTTCCCCTCCTCCACATGAATTTCTGCATTACGATACAGGTTATAATCGATGAGATGGTAGCCCTTTAATTCCAACAGGATGCTGTCGCGGTACTCGGCCAGGGCCTCTTCCAGTGGCTTGCCGTCCAGATGATAATGCTCGCGAATCTTCACAGTCACCGGTTTCCGGGCGAAAAACTGCTTCTTGATCGCCGCTTCCAGCACATAGATGTCCTTCTTGGCCACCAGACGGCCGCAGTCCGTGTAGATCCGCAGACTGCTCCGGTCCCGGGGCATGGTGAGGCGCGTCACCCGGATCTCATCCAGAAGATTCATCTGATGATCCGATGTTTTCAGATCCGGCAGTACCTCCCGCAGCGTTTTTTCTCCCATTTTGCTCGACACCCTTCCGTTCCGGAGCCGTCCTTCCCCACGGAATACCGGCTCTTCCTCTATTTTCCTGTGTTCTTACGAAGTCTCCTATTCGCTCCAGTGATCCAGCTCGTATTTCAGCGCCGGCAGCAGCTCCGCCTCCGGGAGCTTGCGGACGATCTCTCCCTTTTTGATCAACAGACCCTCGCCCTTGCCTCCGGCGATGCCGATGTCCGCCTCCCGGGCCTCTCCGGGACCGTTCACGACACAGCCCATAACGGCGACCCGGATAGGCAGATCATACCCGGCGACCAGCGTTTCCACCTGATTTGCCAGGCCGATGAGGTCGATGCTGGTCCGGCCGCAGGTCGGACAGGATACGACCTCCACGCCGCTGCGACGCAGCTCCAGTGCCTGGAGGATCTTGGCCGCCGCTACGACCTCCTGCACCGGATCACCGGTCAGGGAGACACGAATCGTATCGCCGATGCCCTGGTGCAGGATCGCTCCCAGTCCTACTGCCGATTTGATCGTACCGGTTGTCACCGTCCCGGCCTCCGTGATGCCTACATGGAGGGGATGCTCCGTGCGGTCCGCGATCAGCTCGTGCGCCCGGATGCACATATTTACATTGGAAGACTTGATGCTGATGACCAGGTTGTCATAGCCCATGTCCTCGATGAGAGCTACCTTATCCAGCGCGCTCTCCACCAGCCCCTCCGCCGTCACACCGCCGTATTTCCGCAAAATGTCCTTCTCCAGGGAACCGCTGTTGACACCTACCCGGATGGGGATATTCCGTTCCCGTGCGCAGTCCACCACGGCCCGCACCCGCTCGCGGCTGCCGATGTTGCCGGGATTGATGCGGATCTTGTCCGCGCCGTGTTCGATCGCCGCGATCGCCAGCCGATAATCGAAATGGATATCCGCCACCAGGGGAATATGAATCTGTTTTTTGATCTCCGTAAAGGCCTCCGCCGCCTCCGGCGTGGGAACTGTGGCGCGGATAATTTCGCAGCCCGCCGCCTCCAGCGCCAGGATCTGGCGCACGGTGGCGGCCACGTCCTCCGTCTTTGTATTGGTCATAGACTGAATGCGGATGGGATTCTCCCCGCCGATGACCACATCGCCAATGCGCACTTCGCGCGTCCTTCGTCTCATCTGTGCAAACCTCCTGTGACCCTGGTGCATCACGTGAACAGTTTTACGATATCGTTAAACATGACGAAGACCATGAAGACCATCAGCAGCACAAACCCCGCGGTGTGCACCATGCCCTCCTTCTCCGGCGGGATAGGCTTGCGGCGAATGGCTTCGATGATCAGAAACAGCAGCCGTCCTCCGTCCAGCGCCGGGATGGGCAGCAAGTTCAACACGCCCAGGTTAACCGAGAGCAGGATCGCCATGTTGATCAGATTCATGACCACGTAGAAGAGCCCGTCGGAGCTGGTCTCCTTCACTGTCGAGCTGATGGTCGATACGATGCCCACCGGCCCGGAGACATCCGAGACGCTGACGCCGCCGGTCACCAACAGCCGCAGCGAGAGAAGAGTGTAGCGCATCCAGTAGCCAACCTCCTGGAAAGCGCATTTGATCACTCCCGGAATCGAGGTCTTCACCCGCAGATAGGAAGCCTCAAAGCCCAGGCTCTCCGTCTCATAATACACCGGTGTGATCGTCGTCTCCGTGATCACGCCGTCCCTCTCATAGGTCAGCGTGATCTCGCTGCCGTCGGCGGGATGCTCCGTGAAATATGTCTGAATCTCCTCGCCGGTGGCAATCGCCGTGCCGTTGATGGAGGTGATCACATCCCCCTCCTGCAGCCCCGCCTCCGCGGCCGGAGTGCCCGCAGTGATCTCGCTGAGCACCGCCTCCGACTCATCGGCGTAATAGCTGATGCCCAGACGGTAGGTCGTATAGGTGGGATCATAGGTAACCGTATACGTCTCCCCATCCCGCACATATTCCACGGTCACATCACCGCCGTCCAGAGGGTCCGAGAGAAGGACCAATGCGATATCCCGTCCCATGGTGATATGATGACCATTGATGGAAGTGATCACGTCCCCCGTCTGAATCCCCGCCTCATCGGCTCCATAGCCGGAATACACGCTGTATACCTGTGCCGGATTGCTGCCGACACAGGCAATGATAATCACGGACAGAATCAGCGCACTGATAATATTAAACAGCGGCCCGCCTGCCACCACCAGGATGCGGGCCCAGACCGACTTGTTGTTGAAAGCATTTTCTGCGTCATCGTCCGAGTCCTCTCCCACCATCATGCAGGAACCGCCGAAGGGAATCCATTTCAGGGAATAGAGCGTCTCGCCGATCTGACGGCTGACGATCCGCGGCCCCATGCCGATGGAAAATTCGATGACGCCGATCCCGGCCTTCTTGGCAAAAAGAAAATGTCCCAGCTCGTGGGTCAGGATCAGAAAACTGAACACCAGTATGGCGATGATGATACTAAGCAATGTCAAACCTCCGTGTTTCTGTTACAATACTCCCGGGTGCATGCCAACTCTTTCACCCACTTCAAGTCTTCCGCGTCCCGCTTTAATATGCGTAGGAGCGCGTCGGGTATTTTCCGGCTGACGCCGGACGCGCCCCGAGCGGCAACAAATATGAGGCAAAAAGCCGCCAACTACCTGATCAGGCTCTCCAGATACTCATCTGTCTCCCGCTCTGCCTCCAGGATCTCCTCCACATCCGGATGCTCCACTACACGGTGATGCTCCATGGCCTCCTGAATGCAGTCCGTGATCTCAAGATAACACAACTTCCGCTCCAGGAAACGGGCCACGGCCCATTCATTGGCCGCATTGAACACCGTAGGCAGCGAGCCGCCCCGCCGTCCGGCCCGGCAGGCCAGATCCAGCCCGGGAAAGTTCTTCCGGTCCGGCGCCTCAAAGGTGATCTGCCCCAGCGCCGCGAAATCCAGCCGCTCCCCGGCCAGAGGCCGCCGGTCCGGATAATAGAGCGCATACTGAATCGGCAGCTTCATATCCGGCGTCCCCAGCTGCGCCAGGATCGCCCCGTCTTCGAATTCCACCATCGAATGAATCACGCTCTGCGGCTGCACGACCACCTCGACCTGATCCAGATCGACGTCAAACAGCCACCGGGCCTCCATGACCTCCAGGCCCTTATTGACCAGAGTGGAGGAATCAATCGTGATCTTCCTTCCCATCGACCAGTTGGGATGCTTCAGGGCATCCTCCACCTGAATATTTTGCAGTTCCTCGCGTGTCCGGCCCCGGAAAGGGCCGCCGGAAGCCGTCAGCAGGATACGGCTCACCGTGTTCTGCCGGTTTCCATGCAGACACTGAAAGATTGCCGAGTGTTCGCTGTCCACGGGAAGGATGCGCACGCCGCACTCCTTCGCCAGAGGCATGATCAGATGCCCCGCCGTCACCAGCGTCTCCTTGTTGGCCAGGGCGATATCCTTTCCCGCCCGCATGGCCGCCATGGTCGGACGAATCCCGACCATCCCCACCACAGCCGTCACGACGAGTTCTGCCTCCGGCTCCGTCGCGATCTCAAGCAGGCCTTCCATCCCTGTCACGACCCGCACCGGAAGATCTGCCACACGTGCGCGCAGGTCGCGCGCCGCCTCCTCCGTCCACATGCAGGCGAGCTGCGGCCGGAATTCGCGGATCTGCGCCTCCATCCGCTCCACCCGCGAACCGGCTGCCAGAGCCGTGATCTGAAAGTCACCGTTGGCCCGGACCACCTCGAGGGTCTGCGTTCCGATCGAACCGGTCGAACCGAGAATCGATAATTTCCTCATATGTTATTCTCCCTCCCGCCGTCCTCTGCAGGACAGCCGGAATGTTCCTGTCGTCCTTCGTCCAATGAGGCCGAGGGCAAAAGCATTTGCTCCCCGAATCATCCCACCATCTGCAGCAGAAGGATCAAATAGTACACCAGCGGCGCTGTGATGATCACGCTGTCGAACCGGTCGAGGATCCCGCCGTGCCCGGGGATCAGCGTCCCGTAATCCTTGATCTCATAATTTCTCTTAATGGCCGAGGCCGTCAGATCACCTACCATGGAGATCGCGCCTCCGACCACGCCGATGATGCCCAGCATCCACACCGGATGTGCAAACACCGTCAGATGCTCCCGAAATACCAGCGCGAAAATCACGCCCAGAAGCCCCGCGCCCACCAGGCCGCCGATGCCCCCCTCGACTGATTTCCTGGGACTCAGCACCGGAGTCATCTTGTGTTTCCCGAAGAGCATTCCCACGCACTAGGCACAGGTATCGCAGCCCCAGGAGCTGCTGAAGACCAGCGACACCAGGAAAGCGCCATTCTCCATGACGCGGATCTGATACAGATAGGAGATCATCACTGCCACATAGAATACGCCGAAGAAAGCCATCAGCACCTGCTCCGTCCGGTACCGCGGATAAGTCACCACATAGACCGCCATCAGCGCCATCAGGAAGAACACCAGCGGCACCAGACTCCAGCCGCCCAGCCCCAGAGCAACCAGCACATAATAGAGACAGGCCGCCGCATAGGAGACAATGCCCAGAATGCTCTTCTCAAAGCCCAGAATACGGTAAAGCTCCCACATGCCGATCAGGGAGATCACCAGCGTTCCTGTGAAGAGCACCGGACCGCCCGCCACCAGAAGAGCGATGGCGACCGCCATGATAATCACACTGCTGCGCAGACGCACCCAAAACATCTCTTACCGCCCTCCGAATCTTCTGTCTCTCTGATTATATGCCCGGATCGCCGCGATCAAATCCTCTCTGTGAAAATCCGGCCAGTACACATCGGTAAAATACAGCTCCGCATAGGCCAGCTGCCACAGCAGATAATTGGAGAGCCGCTGCTCGCCACTGGTACGGATCATCAAGTCCGGATCCGGCATCCCCGCCGTATCCAGATAGGAAGCGATCGTCTCCTCGGTGACGTCTTCCGGATCCAGCGTCCCCGCCGCTGCATCCTTCGCCAGACGCCGCATGCCCCGGGTGATCTCATCGCGGCTGCCGTAATTGAGCGCCAGCACGAAAGTCATGCCCCGGTTATTCTTTGTCACATCCTCCAGCATATTCAGGCCGTCGATCAGATCCTGATCGAATCGGCTGCGCTCACCGATCATCCGCACGCGGACGTCGTTGGCCATGGCCACCTCCCGCAGCCGCCCGATATAGTAGCGGAACAGCTGCATCAGCGCCCCGACCTCCTCCTCCGACCGCTTCCAGTTCTCCGTGGAGAATCCGTAGATCGTAAAATACTCGATGCCAAGGCGCGCCGCATCCTCCACGATCTGCTCGAGATTCTCGCAGCCCGCCTTGTGGCCCAGCTTCCGGGGAAGATGGTGCTCCTTCGCCCAGCGTCCGTTTCCGTCCAGGATCACCGCCACATGGCGGGGAATCCTCAGCTCCTGTTCTCCCTGCTCCATATCTCTCTCCCTTTCACACGATGATGATGTCTCAATTTTTCCGAAAAATGCGCCGCAGATAAATGTGCTGTGCTGCCAAAAATCTCGCCGTTATCATGAAAAGGGGCAGGTCATTTCCTGCCCCCTGTGCGGTTCCGATGTGCAGAAAAATTTTACGGCAATTTTCCTGTCTGCCCCCCTCATCCGTTAAACCGTCATGATTTCCTTCGTCTTGGCTTCGGTCTCTTTGTCCACCCGGGTGCTGAATTTGTCAGTCAGCTTCTGGATGTCGTTCTCCGCCTTCTTCGCATCGTCCTCGGTGAAATCACCGGCCTTCTCCGCCTTCTTAATCTTGTCGTTGGCATCGCGGCGAATGTTCCGCAGGGCGACCTTGGCCGCCTCGCCCTTCTTCTTCACGTCCTTGGCCAGGGATTTCCGGCGCTCCTCTGTCAGCTCCGGGAACACCAGACGGATGATATTTCCGTCATTATTGGGATGGATCCCCAGATCGGAGGTATTGATCGCCTTCTCAATGGCCTTGATCAGCGTGCGATCCCAGGGCTGAATCTGCAGGATCCGCGCTTCCGGCACCGAGATGTTGGCCACCTGCTGCAGCGGCGTCGGCGAGCCATAATACTCTACGGTGATCTTGTTCAGCACCGCCGGATTAGCGCGCCCCGCGCGGATGGCGGAGAACTCCTCCTGCAGGTTATCCAGCGTCTTCTCCATCTTTTCCTCAAAAATCTTCAACGATTCATCCATTGTATGCTTGCCTCCTTATCATTTCCTGTTTACACGGTCACTCTCGTGCCGGTGATGTGTCCCAGCATCGCCTCCTGGATGCTGTTCTCTCCCTCCAGGCCGAACACCGCCATCGGCATCCGGTTCTCCATGCAGAGAATCGACGCAGCCAGATCCATCACACCCAGCTTCTGCGCCACGACCTCCTCGATGGAAATCGTATCATACTTCTTCGCAGCGGGATTCAGCTTGGGATCGCTGTCATAAATCCCGTCCACCGCCTTGGCCAGGAGGATCTCGTCGGCCTCCATCTCGATGGCCCGCAGCGCCACGCCCGTATCCGTGGAAAAATACGGATGTCCTGTGCCGCCGCCGAAGAAGACGACCTTCCCGGCCGCCAGCGCCGCCGCGGCCTCATCCTTCGAGAAGAGCTTCGTCATCGCACCGCAGGTGAAGGCTGTAAATACCTCCGTCTCCATCCCGGCGGAGCGGAAGATCTCCGACACATAGAGGCAGTTCATCACCGTCGCCAGCATACCGATCTGATCTGCCTTGACCCGGTCGATGGCGTCGCTGCTGCGCCCGCGCCAGAAGTTGCCGCCGCCGATGACGATGGCGACCTCCACGCCCTGATCCACCGACCGCTTCACCTGTGCCGCCACGCTTTTCACCGTCGCTTCATCAAATCCGGTCTTCTTCTCCCCGGCCAGAGCCTCCCCGCTGAGCTTCAGCAGGACGCGCCTTCTCTTCTCCATAAGACTCTCCCATCTCCCGCCGCGCGGGATGCCCGATCAATTTCTCAGCCTTGATTGTATCACATCGAAAAATCGTTGTCTAGGTCGACTTGCCCGCTCCACAGTTCTTTCACCTGTGCGAGGCTTCTTCCCGGCGCTCCTTCATCGCCTGCAGATAGGTATATGGCACCCACAAGTCCTCATAGCCTGTGCCAAGCTCCAGCCCCGGTTTGAGTTTTCCGTGAAAATCACTGCCGCCGGAACGCAGGCAGCCGAATTCCTCCGCCATCTCCTCCGCTTTTCCCTGCATCTCCGGTGTGAACTCCGAGTAGCGGGTCTCCAGACCGTCGGCTCCGTTGCGCAGGATGCTCCGGGCGATCGCCGCGCTGTGTGCGAGATCTCCCCGGTCGATCTGGTGGAAATGCGCCACAAAGGCCAGTCCCCCGGCCTGGTGCAGGATCTCCACCGCCTCTGCCGGCGTCGGCGCCACCTTCGGTTCATACCCCGGCTTCCCCTTCACCAGATAGCGGTTCATGGCCTCCCGCACCGACGGGGCCGCCCCGTGCTCGACGAGGATTTGCGCCAGATTGCCCCGGGTCAGAGCACCGCCGCCCTGCGCCGCCACATCCTCCCGGGAAATGGGAAGCCCCAGCCCGATGCGCCGGTCGACCATGCGCTCATTGCGCTGCACCCGGCGCCGGACGATCTCCGCCAACGCTTCCTGCAGTCCCGGATTCTCCGGATCCACGAAGAGACCGACCATGTGGACGTCATAGCCCTTCTCCATCGTACTGAGCTCGATGCCGGGAATCACCTCGACGCCAAGCCGCACACCGGCTGTGAGCGCTTCCGCAACACCGGCCACCGTATCGTGATCGGTCACCGCCAACGCCGCCAGGCCTCTCTCCGCCGCCAGCTGCACCAGTTCAGCGGGACGCAGAGAGCCGTCAGCAGACCATGTGTCGGCGTGCTGAGGTTTACATCTCCGGGGTTCCCTTGCCAGAACTCCTCTGCGGAGGGCGGGCTTCGTTCCGGAAGTCCTTCCGCGATCATTTCCGTCCTACTGTCTCACCTTGATATGAACCTCACGCAGCTGCTGCTCGGTAACCGGGCCGGGCGCGCCGCACATCAGATCCTGTGCATTTCCGTTCATCGGGAAGGGAATGACCTCGCGGATGTTTTCCTCATCCCGCAGCAGCATGATCATCCGGTCGATGCCCGGCGCCATGCCCGCGTGGGGCGGCGCGCCAAACTGAAAAGCCCCGTAAAGAGCCCCGAACTTCTCCTGCAGATCCTCCTTCGTATATCCGGCGATCTCGAAGGCCCGCTCCATAATCGCCAGATCATGATTACGCACCGCGCCGGAGGAGAGCTCCACGCCGTTGCAGAC
>JAJQCL010000246.1:6540-12224 GCA_021202715.1 Lachnospiraceae bacterium | reverse complement strand
ATTCGATCTCATTCCAGATAGTCCTCCACACGAATGACGACATCCAGCTCCTCTGTTTTGATATTCTCTTCGTCATCCTCCCGCGGCATTACGCCGCCGTCTCAAGTCTGTTTTGCTAATACCTGTACTCTTTCATTTCCTCCCGCGCCTTATGTATTACACACAACACCAGGTTCAGCAATCCGGCGTGGCTCGCTGTCATGTTATGTTCGCCGCCTCAGCAAAATGATATTTTTCTATATTCTTCATTTCCATTCTCTATCTCACGAAAAAGATAATCAAGCTGCCTGGCCTGCTGCCGTCTCTGTCTGCGGCGTGCTGAAGCCTGATACTTCCTGTCAATCCGGCTCATCTCAAGATTCCCATTCGCTGCTTTCTCTGCTTTCCGAAATTCATCATGCTTATATACGTATTTAAAAGCGTCAATCAGCGATGTCACAGAGCGGATATCTTTTTGCCGGTGATACGACTCTTTCTCCGGATGCGCAAAATCCAATGGATTATTTTTGTGATTCCGGTGAAAAATCGCGAAATCCTGCGTATCGGTCCAATATACAATCTTCCAACAACTTATTCCCGTTTTTATATAAAGCTCTCCTGCAATCATTTTGAACTCCAGCTCCCTATGCTCACTGTATCTTTGCAGATTGTCCAGTTCTTTTTCCAGTCTGAATTTCATGCTGTTACAACATTTACATGGCCTGTATCCACATTTTTCCATGTCATACCACGGTTGCTTTAATCTGTATTCAGGCAAAGTATTTTTGATATAATGGCATCCGGGATCATGATACACCCTGCCGTCACTGTATAAGCTGGCTACTCTTACATGATTCATTTGCGCACCTCCGTCATCAAAAAATGGAACCAGAGCAGGATCACCCTGTTTCTGCTTCCATTCTCTCATTTTTGCTGTCCTTTAAACAGGACTTGCAGCACAAACCTTTGTTCTTTATCCGTACTGCTGTGCTAACCGATGAACCTCTGCCTTCACCTCATCAACCACCGACTGCGGTCCGGCAATCTTCGCACCGCTTCCAAGCGCCATGACCCAATGAATAAACTGATTGCTCACTTCCACTTTCACATTGACACTGAAATGTTCGTCGTCCTCTTTCCTGATGGCAATTTCTTTTCCAAAGCGATCAATAACAGCACCAACCATCTGGTTCTCGCAGACGAGCTTTACGGACTCCTCCCTGCCGCCGTACATGCCAAATATTTTGCGTGCGTAGAGTGCCATATCAAATTCTTTGAAGCGATTTCTTCCCTCCCGACGATTCCGTGTTCTTTCAATATGAAGCATCTTATCAACACGGAAATGTTTAATCATGTCATTTTCCCCATCGTAGGCAATCAGATAATAATACTCATCGTCCCAGGAAAGCGCCCAGGGGCTAACCTGATAATAAGCTCCTCCGTGCCGCAGTTCCATTTGCTTTTGCACATTCCACTGAAAATACTGGAAGCGGATCTGTTCATTTTCTGCAATCGCGGCATTAATAGCATCCACATTATAATAAATACTTTCATTCATCGTCTTGATCCGCTGCGCTACATAAACCTGTCGCTGCAGTTGAGTAGCTTCATGCTTACTTGCCAGACCTTCAATCTTTTTAATCAGTTCATTGGATTTCCTTGCGGTAATGAATTTTGCAGACTGCACGGAATCTACCAGGAGCTTCAGTTCCGCAAGCTCAAACGGACGATTGACAACCCGATAATAATAGGTGCGCTCCTGCTGTTCCCCAATGATATCCATTCCATACTGGCGCAGACTCTCCATGTCACTGTAAAGGCTTTTTCGCTCCGCCGTAATCCCATAATTTTTCAGGTTCGTTATGATCTCAGGCATACTGATACTGTGAGTCTCATCCGTTTCCTCCAACATGATTTTCATTAGATACAGTATTTTCAGTTTTTGATTGGATCCCTTTGCCATATCTTCACCCCATATATTTTCTACAGCAAGGATATCATGAAACAGTCTGCATTTCCATTATTTTCTCCATCAGTATTCCACATATTGTGTGACAATCGGCTTCCCATCTGCATCCAGCAAAGGCGTAATACTGCCAGCATATCCACCATGCCAAACCAGATAGTTTACACCCGTTTCCGTATCAACAAGAATCTGCCGCTGTCCTTCATCTTTTAGCTGAGAGCCATCCTTAAAAATGACTTTAAACCGGTTTTCTTTTTTCATGTTGACCTCCTTCCTTTGCCTTTTCACAAAAGGAATCGCTCCTTCTATCGCATTTGGCAGAATAGAGAAAATATTGTGGACGACCCCCTCGAAATGAACTCATGTTCCTTTTACTCTTGACACCCCTTCTTCCCTGTGTTATGATTTGAACGTAAGTTCCCAAACATTTGTTCTTATCATACAAGAACTTCCGTTCCCTGTCAAGTGGTAATTTACAATCCTTTCCAATATCACACAGGAGGCACCCTATGCAGACAAAAGAAATGAAAACTGAACCATTCACCCTGGACCCAGAGCTCAAGGCGAAGGCAAGCAGCTCCCTGGCACCGGACGCGACCAACGGAGATAAAGTGCGGGCTCTCCGGCTTGCACAGGGCCTGTCCCTGGCTGAGCTGGCCCGCCGTACCGGGCTGACCTCCCGGGCCATCCGCTACATGGAGAACAACGAGCGCACTCCCAGCGTGGATGCCGTGCGCCGGCTCTCCGCCGCTCTGGGCGTCACGACAGACTATTTCATGGACAATGAAACCTTCCGCCGGGAGCTGCAGGATGACGCTTTCTACACCAAAGTCCGGCAGAAATACGGCTCCCGGGGCGTGGCGCAGGCCAGGAAAATCCAGCAACAGACAGCGGCCCTTTTTGCAGGCGGCGAACTCTCCGGGGAAGACCAGCTGGCATTCATCGAGGAGATGGAGGAGGTTTTCCTTATCGCGAAGGAAGAGGCAAAGAAATATACCCCAAAGAAATATCAGAATTGAGCGTGGCTGGCACTGGAACCGTCTGCTGCCCCGCGGGGATCCATACCCGCAGGGTAAACATATGGCCGCTCGGCCAGTAACGAGCAAGGTTCCAGAAGGGAGGAACGCTGCTATGGACAGACACGCCATTGAAAAAGCCGGGCAGGTCGTCAAAAAATATAAGACCAGAGACCCCGATGAACTCATCGACCTGCGGAACATCCTTCTCATTCAGACGGACCGCTTTAAAGATCTGCTCGGATACTACGTCATTTACCTCAGAAAAGATATCATCGGCATCAACACCCGGGCCAACCCGGTGCTGCAGCGCTCTGCCAAGGGGCATGAACTGGGCCACTATTTCCTGGAGCGCTCGGAGGCCCGCAGCGGGGCAAATTTCCGCGACACCTTTTTTTACAGCGTGAGCACCGCCAAATCGGAGATGAGCGCCAACACCTTTGCTGCAGAGCTTCTCCTCTCCGACGAGATGGTGCTGGAGCCCATGCACTACCATGTCTTTGAGGAAATGCAGAATAAATGGAAAGAACATCTCCCCGCACGCTGCTCCGCAGAATACCGGATGCTGGCCTACAATGAGCTGCTTCAGGAATTCTATCTCCACACAGAGCCAACCACGGTGGACAGCATTGCCCGCGCTTGCGATGTCGACGCGAATCTGGTGGACTTCAAGCTGCGGATCCTCGCGGAGAAAGGCTACGATCTGCCCAAACTGCCGGAGGTGCGGAGCGATTTCTTCCGGGATTCGCTGAAACAGGGGAGGTGATGCCCCATGCATCCGAAAGCACAGGCCCTGCACCCGCGCACCAGCCGCATCTATGTGACCGTCAACACCAACACCGACCCCACCGGCTATGTAGAGCCCCTCGCCATCACCTGGCCGGACGGGCGAACCTTCGAGATTGAACGGGTGCGCGACTTCCGCCCGGCGGACACCATCGGACTGTCCCTGTCCGGCGATTGCTATACGGTCATCATCCGGGGACAGGAAAAGCATTTATTTTATGAGAAGTTAGGCTTCGGCAGCCGCACCCGGCAGGGGCGATGGTTTGTGGAAACGGTGGGAGTATAGATTCCGCAATGAGATACAAGCTGGCCATTGACCAATAAGGAAGCGAGTATGGATATGAATCAAAAAAATGCGCAATCAGCAGGCCGAAATCCGGCAGAGTCAAATACAGGCGGCAGGGCAGCGGCAGAGGAAGGCTGCACCTACCTGGCCATCGACCTCAAATCCTTCTACGCCTCCTGCGAGTGCGCGGACCGGCACCTCGACCCGCTGACCACGAACCTCGTGGTGGCGGACGAATCCCGGACAGACAAAACGATCTGCCTGGCCGTCTCCCCCTTCCTGAAAAGTCAGGGCATCCCCGGACGGCCGCGGCTCTTCGAAGTCATCCAGAAAGTGAAGGAGATCAACGAGAATCGTTTGCGCCGGGCACCGGGCGGCCGCTTCCTCACCTCCTCCTTCGACGCAGAAGCCCTGACCCGCGACCCGTCCCTGGAGCTCTCCTATCTGGTTGCCCCGCCGCGAATGGCACGCTATCTGGAAGTATCCGCGCAGATTTACTCCATCTATCTGCGCTTCATCGCGCCGGAGGACATCTTCGCCTACTCGGTGGATGAGGTCTTCATCGATATCACCGGGTACCTGGCTACCTACCAGCTGACCGCCCACGAAATGGCCATGACCCTCGTCCGCGAGGTACTCTATGAGACCGATATCACGGCCACCTGCGGCATCGGTACGAACCTCTATCTGGCCAAGATCGCCATGGACATCGTCGCCAAGCACATCCCCGCCGATCGCGACGGGGTGCGGATCGCGGAGCTCGACGTGTATTCTTATAGGAAGCTCCTCTGGGACCACCGACCGCTCACCGATTTCTGGCGCGTCGGCCCCGGCACCGTGCGGAAGCTGGAGAAGCTGCAGATCCATACCATGGGCGAACTGGCCCGCATCTCCTGCTTCGACCAGGAACGCTTCTACCACGCCTTCGGCATCGACGCGGAGATCCTCATCGACCACGCCTGGGGCGTGGAACCGACGACGATGGAACAGATCAAGAGCTACCGCCCGGAGGCGAACAGCCTTTCCGAAGGACAGGTTCTCTCCGAACCCTACCCATACGAAAAGGCACGGATCATCGTCCAGGAAATGACCGACTGCCTGGCGCTGCAGCTCCACCGCCAGGGACTTGTCTCGGATTCCTTCACCCTGGATATCGCCTACGACCGGGAAAATGTCGACCAGGGACGCTATGGCGGCATCTGCCGCACCGACCATTACGGCCGGGTCGTCCCCAAACCGGCCCACGGAAGCTGCCGGACTGAGAACCCGACCAGCCTCGGGAGCGAACTCCAGCGGGCCATCGTCGGACTGTTCGACCGGATCGTCGACCGGAACCTGACCGTGAGAAGGGTAAACCTCACCGCTAACCGCGTCGTCCCGGACACAGGAACTGTGCAGCTGGATCTGTTCACCGATGTGGAAAAGCTCGAGCGAGAGCGGAAGCTGCAGGACGCCGTGGCGAAGATCAAAGACAAATATGGAAAGAATGCCGTCCTGAAGGGGACCAATTATCTCGAAGGAGCCACCATGCGCGACCGGAATCAGCAGATCGGCGGGCATAAAAGTTAGCGGAGATGGCGAAGCTGCCACAAGGCAGGAAGATACTCTTGAGAATAATAAATATAGAAGTGGAAGTGACTGATATGACCAC
>JAJQCL010000246.1:0-6530 GCA_021202715.1 Lachnospiraceae bacterium | reverse complement strand
GGGCGAAGATCTTTGCTCCCTTCGCTGCGCTGCGTGGGCACAGCGAGCGGCTGCAGGAAGAGACCGGAAAGCTGCTCCGCGGCCGCCGGCCGGAGCTTTCCGAAGAGGAAAGCGAAATCCTGAACCTGAAGCTGGCACAGGTAAAAGAGGGGATGCGTCTCACCGCAATCTACTTCCTCCCGGATCATCCTGGCAGCGAGATGGGGAACCATATCTCCCTCTGCGGAACCGTCACTTGTCTGGATTCCGTTTCCCGATATATCCGGATCGCCACGGGGGAAACGGACGAGAAGGGAGCCATTGAAACCACGATTCCACTGGATGACCTGCTCGATCTTGGCGGAGATGGGATCGTCGATCCCATGGAGCGGTTATAACGTATCTGCAGCCTGGCATATACTTAAGAACAATTTGGTTTTAATCTCTCACCTGGCACCGGCAAAAAGGCTGTATACACATTAGACAGGAGGTGTTCCCTATGTCAAACTGGAATCCCTGGCATGGCTGTACGAAGGTAAGTACCGGATGCTCGCATTGTTATGTTTATCGTCGTGATGCTGAGTTCGGCCGGGATGCCTCTGTCGTCCATAAGACGGCCGCCTTCAACCTGCCGATCCAACGGAACCGCCGGAAGGAGTACAAGCTCCAGCCTGACGGAGACTACGTCTACACCTGCTTTACTTCCGACTTCTTCCACCCCGCAGCCGATGACTGGCGGCCCGAAGCCTGGGCCATGATGAAGGCCCGGCCGGAACTGGACTTTTATTTCATTACCAAGCGGCCGGAGCGGTTCTTCATTGGACTGCCCGAAGACTGGGGCAAAGGATATGAGAATGTCCACATCGTCTGTACCTGCGAGAATCAATACATGACGGACAAACGCCTTCCCATCTTCCTTGAATTGCCCATCCGGCATAAGGAAATCATCCACGAACCGATGCTCGAAGCCATCGAAATCCTCCCCTTCCTGGAAAAATACCATGCAGAGATCGAGAAAGTCTCCTGCGGCGGAGAATCCGGCGAAGACGCCCGGGTCTGCGATTACGGCTGGATTCTGAACACCATGACCCAGTGCGTAGAATACAGTGTCCCCTTCCATTTTCACCAGACCGGGTACAACTTCCGGCGCGGCGGCCGCGTGTACCACATCGACCGAAAGGATCAGCACCGGCAGGCGGAAAAGGCCGGGGTGGATTATTGTCCGTGATCACCACTTTCTTCGCAAAGTAATTTCACGGCATATAGACCATCCTTCAAATAATAATCCCGGACAAATGATCCACCTCGTGCTGGATGATCTGCGCGGTCCACCCGGAGAATTTCTGTCTCTGCATTTTGAAATTCATATCCTGATAGCTTACCTCTATCTCCTTGTAACGCGTACATTCACGAACACCGCTGAGAGACAAGCACCCTTCTTCTGTCTCAAACTTCCCGATTCTCTTAATGATTTTCGGATTGAACATTGCCACATTGATCATCCCCATATTCACAGCTATGATGGCTTTATTCACACCAATCATATTGGCTGCCATCCCGACACACTCCTCTTTGTGCGCCTGCAAAGTATCCAGCAGGTCAATGGCAACCTGTTTGTCCGTCATGGTAGCCGGTTCTGCTTTCCGCGAAAGGAACAGAACGTCCCTCATAATTGGCTTCACACTCATAATTCTCCTCATAAATCGTCATTCTTCACATCACGCTTCAGATTCTGCGTAACCAGATCACAGAACCGTTCCTGATATCCCCGTTAATCGTCCATGAAAGCCTCAAAATACTCCATGTGATCGATCCAGTCCAGATCGTCCTTCTTCTTTATCTTTTTGGGGGCACCTGTAACCTCCAGGACCTTTTCTTCACTGAACGGGAACGACTTTACTTTGATTTTCAGCCAGAGTTTTCCGTTTTTTCCCGGATCTGCTCCTTGTGAAAGAGTGACATTATTATACTGATTCAAAAGCAGAACGGCGATCTGGTTGATATACTTTGCGTCTATCGTATCCCGACCGAAAACATGCTTTTTTATGAAAGGGGCGATTTCCTTCTGCACCCGGTTCATGGTTGCCTTTTTTCTTTTATCGGACATAATGCTGACGGCTATCATACCCCTCCTCTTTGAGAGCGGAATTCAGGAAATCAAACTCCTTAGGCAGGATTTTGATAAGGTTCATCGTGAAGGGCAGTTTTTTCAGCGCATCCACCGGGATTTTCTTCCACTCCGCTGCATGAACATATTCCGCTGAAAACGGTTCCACAATTTCCGCCATGCCGGAGACCTGCAGCCCCTTCAGTTTTCCGAAGCCATCATATCGATCATAAATCGCAAGGCAGACATTCTGATTCCCTTCCAGCCCGACAAATTTCCGGCCGCCTTCTGAAAATATCCAGAACGCTCCGTCATGCCAGGCATACTCGATGGGCGTACAGCGAATAAAGCTGCCGCTTCCGGTAGCCAGCGCACAGGTATTATTGGCCTGAATATATTCTTCCATCGCCGCCCACAGCTGATCCGTCGGCATCTTCTTCGAAGCAGCGTCTTTCTCGATCCAGTGATTCGCCGCTGCCTGATATTCCTCATGTGTCATAGCTTTGCTTCCTTTCAACGTTTTCCTTTTTTCCTAAGAATAAATCTATTTCGATATACGTACAGTTCCCATAACTGTCTGGTCCGTCCAAACTACTGCTATTATACTTGTCTCTCTTCTTTCTGACAAGAAGATGAAAACCATACTGCCGAATGCATTTTCAATAAATCCACCGCGAATCCATGAGCTTTTGTCTCACTTTATCTGGCGATATCCTGCTACAGCTCTTGACATCTTGCCCTCCCAGGATTATAAAAATTGTATGAATATTGTCAAAAATTGTGACAAACCGAACACCATTTTTCAGGAGGTCTTCCATGGGATTATTTGATGTTAATGAGGAAAGATTACAGGCACTTTACCACAGAGCATGGCACGAAGCGGGGCGGGGATTTGTCGATCCGAGAAAATATCCCTATCTTTACAAGGCTCTTCTTCAATATGCACGAGAAAATCGCTGTTCCTATGATACAGCGCTTCGTATTGCGAAGACTGGGCGATAGTAATGACAGCACACTATTTTCAAACAAATGTGATAAAATGGCGGAGAATCCGTACTTTTAGTAGAAATATCAGTCCATATCTGTTATAATATTCGTCACACAAATTCACAAAAACTACCACTTATTGTTTTATTTTTGAAACATAGGATATGCGTGGCGTTCCGCCTAATAACATCATCGCGATGAACGGCCACCGCCAGAGCGGATGCCTTTAAGGTCAGCGGCTACTATCATACGGGCTGGATAAATGAGCGCGACATGCCCCTGAAAATGGACGGGCTGAATCTGGATGCAGTCTATGAAAACTTCGTCCGGCAACTAGCTGAAGACGCTTTGCAATCCGGCGAGGCGGAGGAATCCTTGCAGGAGGCTTTCAGTGAAGTGAGCAGCGGGCGCAGTTAGAAAAACAGATTGCAACATTGCAGGCGAAGATCCGCAAGGAACGGCAGTTGAATAAGCAGATGGAAATGAACTCGGAATTGAAACGCCTGAAGAAGGAACAGGCTGATTTGAAATGAGGTGCAGGTATGGATTTAGAGAATATGGCGATCTCCGCTGTCAGCAAGGTAATATCCAAAACTGACTATCTTACTCCTGCTATTAATTCAAATGATACTCAGCCAACTTGGGATGGGTTTGTGTATGCCTACAAACACCCTGGAAATAACCATTCCAAAGATGATATGCTTGGCCGTATACCTGTGCAAGTAAAAGGGCATCAAGCTAACTTGCCATACCCTGAAACCATCTCATTCTCTGCGGATATATCTGATTTGAACAACTATATGGGAGAAAGTGGGTGCATATATCTGGTAGTCTATTGCGATGATGACGGAGAAAATGAGCAAATCTATTATAAAGTTTTGCTCCCCTACGATCTTCATAATATATTGAAAGATTGCACGAATAAAGCCACTAAAACAATCCATTTGAGGCCGCTCCCGACCGGCAAGAATGATGTGTCTAATATCTTTTTGAACTTTGTCAGAGATAGAAAAAAACAGTATGCATCGGTGCAGGGCAACGTGTTTTCTCTTGATGATATTGCAAAAGATGGCCAGATTCCTGAGCTTTCATTTGGATATACAACCGTTAGCGTAGAGGATCGAGAGCCAACCACTTATATGCTGAAATATGGTCTGTACGTCTACGCCAAGGCTGGTTATGGTCTCGAATTTGCTGTCGATCATCTTGAGAATATCCAGATGGTTACGACAAAAATTCAACGCAGCATAACCATAGGAGAGAAAAAATATTATGACAATTACTTGGTGTCTCGCAAGGTCGGTGGTGATACTGAGGTAAAAATCGGGAAAGGCCTTTCGGTCACAATTGATAGTAACGGCAAAAGCGTAAAAATCGACTTAAGTCTAAAAGGAACGTTGCAAGAAAGAATAAAAGATTTAACGTCTGTTATAGATGCATTTGATGCTGGTGGCTTTTATATAAATGGCGTGGAAATACCGATCAGAAATGCTAGTACGCAGGACTACATCGATTTTGATATATCTGCAAAGAAAGAACATTTGCAGGAACTAACCATTGCCAAGAAAACCTTGGATATGCTCCACGTGCAAAACGACTTGGATATGGATGCAATGGACGAGCAGGATTATAGAAATCTGAATTTGCTAATTTCCTCGGTGTATTATGGCAAATGGGTTCCAATGAGTGACACAGGAAAGGTAGTCGGGTATTTCCACATTGCAAATCTACAAATAATTGTATGTGTTAAGAAAGATCCTGAGCGTGGTTTATTTAAGATAACCGATTTCTTTCTGCCGACATTAACGGTACGAATGGCTTTAGAGGGAAAACCTGAAAACGGAGTGGATTGCCCATCATTTGTAACGATATTGTCACAGTCACTGAATACGTTCTTGTATATACAAAAAAAAGAAGCTGCTTTGAATTTAATGGTATGATTGTAGATGAGGAGAATTTCAACCTCTCCGATGAGTATGAGGCAGAACGTGGAAGATATTCGTTGGATAAGTTAGATCGGCGAAGAGTGGGTGTGCATTATTCGGAGGCGTTGAATTATGGCCTCTTAATGCCGGATGGGACATTGCGTTATCCTGGAGGAACTACAACAAAATCAGGTGAGGGTTGGAATTATTTGTGGAGCAAAGCAAAGGTTGAGTGGGGAATTAAAGAAGGTTTTATCGTATTTAGCCAAACTAAAGAAGGCTGGAATGTATACAATAAACGATACGCTAGAGTCGACAACAACGGCCTCCCGATTGAGCGAACAATTCCTTTCAGGAACCTTATTACTTCAGATCAATGTAATACGGCACAGGGTACTGCCGAAGTACGATCCTTATTTGGAGCAAGACCTTTTGATTTTCCTAAGCCCTCAAGTCTGATTAAGCATTTGCTTTCTACTTCTGTGCGAAAGGATAAAGATGCGCTGATTTTAGACTTCTTTTCTGGTTCTGCTACTACTGCTCATGCCGTGATGCAACTTAACGCAGAAGACGGCGGTCATCGTAAGTTTATCATGGTTCAGATTCCTGAAAAATGCGAGGAATCAAGTGAATCTTACAAGGCTGGTTACAGTAATATATGTGAAATAGGAAAAGATCGCATCCGCCGCGCCGGCAAGAAAATCAAGGAAGAAAACCCCCTTACCACTGCCGATTTGGATACTGGCTTCCGTGTGTTCAAGCTGGATGACACCAATATGCAGGACGTGTATTACAGCGCCGACGAGTATGACCAGAATATGCTGGCCCTTATGGAGTCCAACATCAAGCCTGACCGCACCGATCTGGACTTGTTATTCAGCTGCTTGCTGGAGTGGGGTCTGCCCTTGTCCATGCCCTACCACAGCGAGCAAATCGACGGCTGCACCGTCCACACCTACAACGACGGTGACCTGATTGCCTGCTTTGATCGGAATATCCCGGACAGTGTGGTCATGGAAATTGCCAAGCGGCAGCCTCTCCGGGCAGTGTTCCAGGACGCTTGCTTTGCCAGCAGCCCGGCCAAAATCAACGTGTGGGAGCGGTTCAAACTACTGGCCCCGGATACCAGAGTGAAAGTCATTTGAGAAAGGAGCCGGTATGAAACTTCAATTCAAACACCAGAAGTTCCAGGCGGACGCCGCAAAAGCCGTTGTCGATGTTTTTGCGGGACAGCCCTATCTGACCCCGACTTACATGATGGACAAAGGCTATCAGGGACGCCTGATGAGCGGTGAAGAATTTTCTCAGGTAACATGGACAGAGGAACAGGATTTTACAGGCTGGGCGAACCAGCGTCTTGTGCCGGAGCTGTCTGATCACATCATTTTGAAGCAATTGCAAAAGGTGCAGCGCACCAACCAGATCGCCCCGTCCCCCACGCTGGAGGGTCGCTACAATTTGACCATCGATAAGGAGACGGGGGTGTGCTAGACCTACACCTATATCAAGACCATGTATGAGCTGAACAAGCA
>JAJQCL010000024.1 GCA_021202715.1 Lachnospiraceae bacterium | reverse complement strand
TGCCAATACTTCCTATCCATATGCTGGCAGCGCCTGGTCGTCGGATGATAAAGTATACTCCGGTGAATCGCTTCTGAGTGATGAGGTAATCGTGACGACGCTGCCGGAGAATGAGGCGGCCGTGACGATCGTCTCCCCGGAGGACATCTCCGTACAGGTCGGCGGCAGTGCAACCTTCAAGGCGTCCATCACAGTGGTGGCGGACACGTACACGGCGACCAATTATCAGTGGCAGAGCCGTACCAGCGGCGGCAGCTGGGAGGACGTCAGCAAGGCGACCGGCAGCAAGCTGACGCTGACCGACGTGGCGAAGGAGGATGACGGAACGGAATATCGCTGTGTGTTCCTGATCAGTTACACGAACCTCAATGCGGCGATCCGCTATTACAGCGACGCGGCGACACTGTCCGTGGGCGCCATCGGTGTGAACGTCGATCTGACAGTGAGCGGTCATGATGGTACCGGGGCGGGAACTCTGGATGACCCCTATGTGGGAACCGCGACCACGAATGCGCAGACAGGCACGACGGAAACAACGGTGAGCTCGACGGTGCCGGTGACGATTGCGGCGGATAGCGAGGCAGATACACCGGAGCTGACAGTCTACAGCCTGACGACGGAGAGCGGAGAAGGCGAAAGCAAGACGGAGACCACGTCCTATTACGGCGTGGGGACAGACGCGGACGGGGAGACCGTATACTATGCGGTGACGAAGTCCACGGATGAAGAGGGAAATGATTCCTATACAGCGGGAAGCCCGATCGAAGTGACTGAAACCGTGACGTATTATGATGAGAATGGGGCAAAGGCTGAGCTTTCGTTTACGTTGAATCAGATCACTTATATCGCTACAAATGCGGATGAGAGCACGACCACCTATTATCTGATGGCGGATGTCAACGGAACCACGAAGACGGCGATCGCGACGGACGAAGAAGAGACCCGGCTCGCCTCCATCAGCGGCATTACCTATTATTGGGTGAGCGGCGGCAAGTGCTATGCGTATGCAGGAGCGGAAGAAGTAGGAGCTGCCGTGAGCGGTGTCGACGCGGATGACCTGTACGACGTGCTCTATCAGGACGACGGGAACCTTGTGCTGGGGCGCACGGAGAAATGGGGCGTCCAGATTGAGGTCACTGACGATGAGGGGAATACGACGATAGCCTACGACACCGAGACCGGCTATGTGTATACTCAGGTGAGCACGTCCGGCAGCGGGGACAACACGACCTATACGGTGAATTCTGTGCTGACGGCTGAGGTCGCAGTTTCTTACAGCGATACGACGTTTGATCCGGGCAGCCTGGAGGCGGTTACGCAGACGATCAAGGAGACGGTGGAGACCGCGGTGTATGAGGCACAGGACGGAACGGCGCTGACTCTCACGGCGGACGTGGCGGCGCAGGGCGACGGTACGGCGGCAAAGAACGCGACGGTCGATTTCCAGATCGTCAACATTGATACCGGATCGACCGAGACGGTGACCGCTGTGACAGAAAGCGACGGGACCGCGACGGCGACCTGGACGGCGTCGGCAAGCGGCCTCTACAGCATCCAGGCCGTGGTGCGGGCGGACGCGACCTACGCGAAGGCGACATCGGAGAAGGAGTATTATCAGGCCGATGCGATCTATGCGATGGAAACGGAGACAACGGAATACCGGCTGGTGCTGCAGTCCGGCAGTACGACGCTTGACGGTACAGCGACCTATGGCGATACCGTGAGTCTCGTTCTGCAGAGCCGGACGGTGACGGTGGAGACGGGTGCAGATGGTAAGCTGACGACAACCAGAGGAAGCTGGGAGAACGTCAGTGGTTCGGTCACCTATGAAGCCAGCCTGTCCGGGAGCGAAGACAATACAGCGATCGCCGGGTCCAGCTACACGCCGAATACCGTCGGCAGCTATACGATGTACGCGTATCTGACTGTGACGGAGGGGGAGACGACCACCAAAACACAGGTGGCGGCGGCCAGCCTGACGGTGAAGCAGCGCAGCGTGACGATCATGCCAACCTGGGATGAGGGAACGGTGCCTTCCGGTACAAACGATGTGACAGTGACGGCGGATAGCCTTGCCAGCCAGGACAGCGATCTGGAGCTGAAGACCATCTTCGGCATTTCCTGCAGCTATTTCGATCTGGAAGACAAGACGGCGGCTTCCGGCAGCTACATCGTTTCGCTCTACTATATGACCTATGGCGACACGACCGATGCGGCGGATGTGGAGACGACGGAAGAGACAGAGGAGGAAGAAGAATCCGGCCTCACCCCCGAAGAGGAGGAACTTGCTGCGGCTGTAAAGGCTTTTAAGAAGAACTATCAGGTGACGATGGAGAGCGATAGCTTCTACATCCAGAAGGGCAGTGCCAGAGTCAATTTCTCCGCGGATGAGAACGGTACGCTGACGGGACAGTATTCAGACATGAAGTTCAAGATGGCGACCGGGTCGAGGCAGACGACCGGGACGGCGCTGTATTTCACGGCAGCTCCAGACACCGGCTATGCGGTGAGCACCTGGACGATCAATGGCACATCGTATGCGACAAGCGATGAACTTCCTGCCGGCTTCGAATTCGCCCTGGATGGAAAACAGCTGGTGGTGGAGAGCTTCGATGCGGTGGAGCATGTGGGAGAGGACGGGACGCTGACCGTTTCCGTACAGTTTGCCAGTGTGTCGAACACGATCACCTACAGTGTGGATCAGAACGGAGGTGGTTCTCTGGCGGCTGTGAACGGCAGCGGGCAGTCCCTCTCCACCGGAGCCAGTGTGACCAATGGCGCCAGTGTGACCTTCACGGCGACGCCGGATGAAGGATACATTGTAGATTCCTGGAGTGTGAATGGAGAAAAGTGGCTCTGGGATGGTACGGAAGAGACCTACGCGGGCACAACGCTCACCCTTAAGGAGATCGAGGAGGATCAGACCGTCATCGTGTCCTTCAGAGAATCTGAGGACACATATGAAGTGAGCACAAAGGTCGTGGATGAAGATGAAAAGACAGATGCTTCTCTGGCGACGGTCAGCGCGGTGGACGCGGAGACCGGCGAGACGGTGGAGCTGTCAGAGGAAGTGACGGAAGGAACCTCCCTGACCTTTACGGCGGCGCTCACGGAAGAGAACAACCATACGGTGAAATGCTGGCAGGTCAGCACCGACGGCGGTAAGAGCTATACGACGATTACGGGCTCCGGCGGTCAGACCAGTGTCACAGTGTACAACATTGCGGCGGATACGCAGGTGCGGGTCGTCGTGACGGTGGCGCAGACCTATGTGTTGAAGTACAGTGTTGTATATGATGATGAGACAGTTGACAATGAAGAGCTTGCTTCCCTGACGGCGGCCAGCAACGGTCAGAAGCTGGAGAGCGGCAGCGCGGTGTCGGCGTACATCCCTGTGGACTTTACTCTGGATCTTGATGAGGATTACTATGTGATTGAATGGCAGAGCAAGGGAGTCAGTATCACAGAGGACAGTGAGGATCCGCTGAAAGCCTCTCTGGAGAGCCTGACAGAGGCTACGACGGTCACGGTGGTCATCGGAAAGAAGCCAGTGATTACCATTGAAATGTCGGAGTATGGCTCGGTTTCTGTAAAGAACGGAGATGCTGCGATTGAAAATGGCGACAGTGTGGAGCCGGGTACGGATCTGACGGTGACGCTGACACCGGCGACAGGCTATGTAGTAGATACAGAGAGTCTTCCCGAGGGCTGGACGTATACGGATACAGATGGAACGACGACAGACGAAGTGACGTACACGATCGAAGATGTGACGAAAGATCAGACCGTCAAAGCAGCCTTTAAGGAACTGGAAACGGTTCAGGTGACCTACAGTATCGTGGTTACGACAGGTGGCCAGGACAACGGCAGCGTGACGGCGAGCGCGGCCCGCAAGGGACTGGACGATTACGAGGTCGATCCGCTTGAAAGCGGGAAAACCGTATACGCCGGTTCGACCGTGACCTTCACGGCGGCGCCGGATGAGGGCTACCGCGTGCAGGAGTGGAAGGTCAACGGAGAGGTATACAAGACCGATGCAGGGATCACGTACATCGGAGAGACCCTGACGCTCTCCGACCTGGCGCAGGCTACGACAGTCACGGTACAGTTTGTCCAGAAAGGCGATGAGGTCACGGTAGCAGCCGGCGATAACGGCAGCATCACGAGTGCGATGGTCGGTTCGAACGATGTCACTGGGAATATCGACACGGGCTTTACTCTGAGCACCGATGCGAGTGTTACCGTGACAGCGGCGGGAGATCCAGGCTATGAGCCGGATACCTGGCTTGTGGACGGAGCCGTGGTGCAGAACGGCGGGACGACGTATACATACACCGCCACGGGAACGACGGCCGGGGCCGCTATCCAGGTGACCTTCCGGCAGCAGGAATATCCCGTGTCCTGGACGGCAACCGGCGGCAGCGTGACGGCAGTTGATGAGGAAGAGGCGGAGTATACGGGAAGCAGCGCCTCGATCCGCGGCGGCATAGTCGTGACCTTCACGGCGACGGCCGACGACGGTTCGGTGCTTGATTACTGGACGGTCAACGGTGAGAAGACGGAGGCCGCTGAGGACGGCAGCCTGCAGTGGACGGTGCCCAACGGCGCAGCGGCCACCCCGGCCGTGACGGCCTATGAGATTGAGGCGGTCTTTAAGAACGCGCCGTATGAGATTCTCTTCGCGCAGCCGGAGAACGGAACCCTGAGCGCGGTGGATGCGGCCGGAGAGGAGCTTCTATCGGGCGGCGAGGCAGAGAATAATACGGACGTGACCTTCACGGTGACGCCGAAGGATGGCTTCCTGGTGGAGAGCTGGACCGTAAATGGTACGCCGGTCGAGAGCCAGGAGCCGACGCTGAAGATGACCGTGACCGGAAAGACGGAAGTCTCCGTGACTCTGGTACCGGATTCCTACACAGTCAGCTATGCTGCGGAGGGAAAGGGAACGGTCGCGGCAGGCGAGGGCGCCTCTGTCAGCTCCGGTGAAGTGAGCGTGGCGTACGACGGCAGCGTGACCTTTACCGCGACACCCAAAAACTCCTACTACATGGTCAAAGGCTGGAAGATAGACGGAGAAGAGGTGACCGAGGGCGTCAGCGCGGATAAGACGACGTTGACTCTGAGCCATGTCAAGGCGAAAGCAACGGTCACGGCGGTCTTTACCAGTGCCCTTGGGTTTACAGTCGCTTACTCGGTTGTAGGAAATACGGGCGGCAGCCTTTCAGCGCTTGTGGATGATGAGATAATCCTGACATTGGACGAGGGACAGAGCACCACTGTGGCCGCCGACAGTAAGCTGGAATTTACCGCGGCACCGGAGGAAGGGATGATGGTGTCCGCCTGGACGCTCAATGGAGCGCCGGTGGAGGGCAATCTCTCGACCAGCCTGGTGATTGATAAATTGCTCGAAAAAGTCACAGTAACGGTTGCCTATGAGGAACTCATGACGTATCAGGTTCCTTCGACGAATACAGGCTATACGGTGACAGTGACGAAGAAGGTGCCTTCAGACACCCCCGGAGAAGGCGATCAGGAGATCCGTAAGAACGGCACGGTGACCTTCATAGTGGCTCTGGCGGACGGCTATAACCTCCTGACAGCTCTGACGGTGAATGACACCTACATCTGGGATTGCCTGAAGGATGAGGCTCTGGAAACGGAGGAGTCCGGCGAGACTGAAGATCCGGAGGCGGCTGCGGAGAATGTCATCACGGTGCAGCCCAACGAGGACGGAAGCTATACGATCACTGTGTCGAATGTCACGCAGGATATCACGCTGGGCGTCACTGCGCACAAGCTGACGCATGTGGAAGCAAAAGCGGCGACCTGCGAGGAGAACGGAAACATCGAATACTGGTACTGCTCCGACTGTGAGAAGTATTTCACAGATGCACAGGCGCAGAACGAGATTACGGAGGAAGAAACGATCCTCCCGAAGGAGAAGGTAGAGCACAGCTACACTGCAAAATTCACCTGGGAGGGCACTGGATCGGCGACAGTTTCCGCAACCTGCGATGTCTGCGGGGATGAGGTAAAAGATCTGGCTGCTGATATTACCAGTGAGACCAGTGGCAGCAGCATAACCTTCACCGCCACAGCGACCTATACAGATGAAGAGACTGGCCTCAAGTATACCTTTACCGATACAAGAACCCTGACGGAGGTGGCGAGGAAGGAAGCGACCTGCGCCGCCGCCGGGAACATCGCGTACTGGGTTGAGGAGACAACGAAAACTTATTACTCTGACAGTACAGCGACGGAAGAACTCAAGGAGGTGGTCATCGC
Organism: Lachnospiraceae bacterium; assembly: GCA_021202715.1. GTDB lineage: Bacteria > Bacillota > Clostridia > Lachnospirales > Lachnospiraceae > UBA3305. The sequence continues at coordinate 6,055 of JAJQCL010000024.1, read as the reverse complement.
GAAGCTGACCGCCGACACGGACCACAGCTGGGGCAGCCCGGTCTTCACTTGGACGGGCGTCACGACCGCGAAAGTGACCCTGACCTGCAGTGTCTGCGGCAAGACAAAGACGCTGGATGCGACTGTGACCCGCACGCTGAGCTCCGATGGCAGCACGGCGACCTTCAAGGCTCAGGTGACCAGCAATGAGAAGACCTATACCGACAGCCGGACGCTGACAAAGGTGGCCGCGAAGGCAGCGACCTGTGCGGCTGCCGGGAACATCGAGTACTGGAAGGACACCGCCAGCGGAACCTGCTATTCCGACAGCACAGGTGCGAAGGCTGTCTCAGCCTCCTCGGTGACGCTGGCGAAGAAGACGGCCGACACCGACCACAGCTGGGGCAACCCGACCTGGAGCTGGAGCGGCACAAAATCCGCGACACTGACATTGACCTGTTCAGTCTGCGGCGCGACGAAGTCCGTGAAGGGCACAGTGACCTGTACCGAAGGTACTGATTACAATACCTACAAGGCGGTGGCCGAGTACAATGGCAAGAACTATACCGACAAGAAGAAGGTGGAGGTCGACAAGGTGTGGGAGGATGTCGTATTTATCCTCAAGGGCACAGCTACGAAGACCAAAAACACGCTGAAATGGAACAAGATCCCCGGCGCGGACGGATATGTCATTTATGGAGCCAAATGCGGCAGTGATACCTATAAGAAATTAAAGACCATCACGAGCAGCAAGACGACCAGCTGGACGAGGAAGAGCCTGAAAGCGAACAGTGCCTACAAGTATTATGTCAAAGCATATCGGCTGGTGAACGGCAAGAAGAAATTTATCAAGAAGTCCAACCTGATTCATCTGTCGACGAAGGGCGGCAAATATACCAATGTGTCGAAGGTGAAGATCACGAACGTCACGGACAGCAAGCTGACGTTGAAGGTCGGCAAGACAAAGACGCTGAAGGTCAAGACCACCCTGGCCGAGACGAAGAAGGTTCTCAGAAAGCATATGGATGTGCTGACCTATAGTACCACCGACAAGACCATCGCGACGGTGTCCTCCAAGGGCAAGATCAAGGCCAAAAAGAAAGGGACCTGCTATATTTACGTGCAGGCGGCGAGTGGTTACTATGCGAAAGTGAAAGTGACAGTGAAATAATACGACTGCACAAAAAAACGGGGCCTCCCGGAAGGGAGGCCCTGTTCTCTTCGTGGATGCGTCGGGCGGGAGCCTGACGCATCACTCCTCCGCCCGGTTCCTCTTGCGGAACTCACTGGGGGAGCAGTGCAGGTATTTCTGGAAAATGCGCCCGAAATAGCTGTTGTCGGTAAATCCTACGGACTGGCTGATAGAGAGCACGGTGTCGTCGGTCTCCAGAAGCCTGCGGGCGGCCATGCGTACCCGGTAATTCTGCAGATAATGAATGGGCGTTACGCGGAGCGTTTTCTGAAAGCAGCGGAAGCACTCCCGCTCACTGATGGCAGCGGCCCCGGCGATCTCAGCCAGGCCGATTTTTTTGGTATAGTTTTTTTGGATGTAGGAGAGCATGGCCTGGATGCGTTCCTCATTGCGGTCATCGACCGTGCGCCGCAGAGCCAGGCGGGGGCGGGCTTCCACGCAGAGGAGCTTCCAGGTCTCGGTCAGCTGCGTGCGCACGTCAAATTCATAGGCGAACTCTTTGTCCTGCGAGAGTGTGCGGGCCGTTTGCAGGAGTCCGCGTACCGGTTTTGTCCGTGGATTCTCCGCTGTGAAGGGGAGCAGATCCAGGTCGCGGCAGTCCAGGAGAGGACTGACATAGCGGGTATCGAGGATATTTCCCCAGCCGCCGCTGACGAGATCCGGCTGGAAGAGGCAGCTCTCGAAGCTGCAGGATGCGCCCCGCTCGGCCGGGAGGATCTGGTGGAGCGTATTGGCGTTGATAAAGCAGAGCTCGCCGACATCGAGGGTGTAGCTGCGTTTGCTGCTCTGGACGCGCAGCGTCCCGGCCGTGACTTCGATGATCTCTACATCCCGGTGCCAGTGCCAGGGGATCGCATCCTCCAGAAAATGTTCGAAATTTACAGTGTAAAACGCGCAGGGAAAGGAGGAGTCCTCCTCCTCCCGGGGGGAACTGTGCGGGCGGAGCCGCCGCTCTACTTCCAGATCTTCGGTCAGGCGCAGGCCTATGATGTGCATATATGCTCCTTTATATTACAGACGATGGCTGCGATTGTTTCGTTGTTGTTGATGGTTTGCCTGCTTTGATTATATCCTGTGGATTTGGGAAATCAAGAAGAGAATCGTAAGGGAACCTTAAGAAAATAATGGTGGAAGTCTGCAGAAAAATCGGGTACACTTACAATGAAAGCTCAGGAAGCGAATAAGTGAGACGGGAATTTAAGATTTCTGTGGTCGAACTTATGCAAAGAAGCCGAAGAAGAACGTCGAGCTTAGCAGAGTCGTTTACCATGAAAGGAGTACCATCATGAGAAGAAAATACATGGGATGGATAATTTTGATGACAGTCTTGCTGCTGGGCGGCTGTGCTTCCACCTCCGGGACAGAGGAAACCATCACGGCGGCACAGACAACGGTAGCAGAGACAGTGTCCGCAGAGGAAACCGTGTCGGAGCCGACTACAAAGGAAGCGACCGGGGAAAGCTCCGTGGCTGATATGGCAGAGGAGACGGATGCGGAAGTCGGTTATACGGAAGAAGACAGGAAAGAATTTCTGAACTTCCTGGATGACTGCGCCAGCACGGCGCCTGGCACGGCGGGAACTTCCCTGCGGACAGCCGCAGCGGCCGCCGCGTTGCTGGACTGGGAGGAGGAACGGGCGGACAGTCTGTCGGAGGAGGATATCAAGGCGCTGATGGCATCCTGGAAGGAGAACCGCACGGACGACGCCTGGGCATATCTGCAGGAATCCTGGAGCCAGGTGGCGGCGTGTATGCGCGATATTGCGGAAGATCCGGAGGGACAGGCCGCGCTGGTGGAGGACGCCGGATACATGCTGGGATATGCCTCGTATCAGACGGATGTGATGGAGATGGTGATCGGAGCCATTGAGGAGGCTTTAAGCGAATAGAGACAGATCAGGTTGGGCAGTGTGCTCCAGCCTGATTTTTTGAGAGAGGTGCGGCCCATGTGTTCGTTCGAGAAAATCCGCGTAATCGGCGCGGTGGAGAACAATCTGAAAAATATTTCCGTGGAGATTCCCAAGAAGAAGATCACAGTCTTCACCGGTGTGTCCGGCTCGGGGAAGTCGTCTCTGTGTCTCGATACCATCGCGGCGGAATCGCGGCGGGAGCTGAACGAGACCTTCCCCAGCTTCGTGCAGCAGTATCTGCCCCGCTACGGCCGCCCGCAGGCGGAGCGCATTGAAAATCTGCCGGTGACCATCGTGATCGACCAGAAGAAACCGGCGGCCAACACGCGTTCGACGGTGGGGACCTACACGGATATTTATTCCCTGCTGCGGCTGCTGTTTTCGCGGGTGGGGAAACCCTTTGTCGGTTATTCGGACAGCTTTTCCTTTAATCATCCCGCAGGAAAATGTGAGCGCTGCGACGGCCTGGGGACGGTGACGGAGCTGGATATCCACAAGCTGGTGGATTTTGACAAATGCCTGAATGACGAAGATGTGATTCATTTCCCGACCTTTACCACCGGTGCCTGGCGCTGGAAACGCTACGCCTACAGCGGACTGTTCGATCTGAATAAAAAGATCCGCGATTACAGCGAGGAGGAGATGAATCTCTTTCTATACTCACCGCAGATTCGCCTGAAAAATCCGCCCGCCAACTGGCCGAAATCTGCCAAATTCGAAGGACTCTATCCGCGGATGTACCGCAGCATCATTACCACGAAGGAGGGGAAACGCCAGAAAAAGGTGCTGGATACGATGGTGTCCACCTTCACCTGTCCGGACTGCCACGGGACGCGGGTCAACGAGCGGGTGCGCAGCTGCAGGATTCACGGGAAGGATATCACGCAGGTGGCGGATATGCCGATTCCCGAGGCCATCGAGTTCGTCCGAGGTATCGATGAACCGCTGGCGCAGGACATCCGGCGGGAGCTGTTGAAGCGTTTGACGGCGCTGAATGAGATCGGGCTCGGCTACCTGTCTCTGAGCCGGGGGACCGGCACGCTCTCCGGCGGTGAGGCGCAGCGGATCAAGATTGCCAAGTATATTCATTCGGCGCTGACGGACATCGTCTATGTGCTGGATGAGCCCAGCGTCGGTTTGCATCCCCGGGATATTGCTCGTCTGAAAAAATCTCTGTATCGCCTGCGGGATCATGGAAATACGATCCTCATCGTGGAGCATCACCGCGAGATCATCGCCATGGCGGATTATCTGGTGGACATGGGCCCCGGAGCCGGGAGCCACGGCGGTGAGATCCTCTACACAGGGGATTATGCGGGGCTGCTGGCCTCGGACACCGTGACCGGCCGCATGCTGCGCAGCCGCGGAGCCCTGAAAAGAGAAGTCCGGCGTCCCATTGGCTTCTATGAGATTCAGGGTGCGCAGCTCCATAATCTGAAAAATCTGAATGTCCGGCTGCCGCTGGGCGTGCTGACGGTCATCGCCGGGGTGGCGGGCTCCGGGAAAAGCTCGCTGATGGAGCATTTTGTCAATGTCTATGACGGGGAGATCGTTTCCATCCGGCAGAAGGACATCGGGATCAATCTGCGTTCCACACCGGCCACCTATCTCGACATTTCCGATGAGATCCGCAGGCTCTTCGCGAAGGAAAACCACGTCAGCAATCAACTCTTTTCCTTCAATTCCAAAGGAGCCTGCCCGGCCTGCAAGGGCAAGGGCGTGATCGTGTCGGATATGGCCTTTATGGAATCGATCGAGACGGTCTGCGAGGTCTGCGGCGGTTCGCGCTACAGCGAGGAGGCGCTGCAATATACCTATCGCGGAAAGAACATCGCCCAGGTCATGGATATGACCGTCGATGAGGCGATGGAGTTTTTTGCAGACCAGGATTTTCTGCCCCGTCTCTCCTCTTTGGAGCAGGTGGGTCTGGGCTATCTGCATCTGAATCAGGCCATGACCACCCTCTCCGGCGGCGAGCTGCAGCGGGTGAAGCTCGCCAGTGAGCTCCATCGTACTGCCTCGCTCTTCATTCTCGATGAGCCCACCAACGGCCTGCATCTGGATGATATCCGCAAGCTGATGCAGGTGTTCAACCGCATGGTGGATGAAGGAAATACGCTCTTTCTCATCGAGCACAGTCTGGATGTCATGCGGGAGGCGGATTATGTCATCGAGCTGGGGCCCGGAGGCGGTGACGCCGGCGGCGAACTGCTCTATGCCGGGCCGCCGGAGGGGATGTTTTCCTGTGAGAAGTCGGTGACGCGGGAATATCTGGAGGTGAGTGTGAGAGGATAAATAGACTTGAAATGGCTGTCTGACATATGTTAGAATATGGGAGCTGTCGGTTAATAAACGGTGGCTAAAATTAAGAAGCAAAAATGATAGGGTCTGGGGAGGCGCGGTGTTGGCGGAGGTAAAGAAAAAAAAGAAGCGGCTGTCGGAAATTGCTTACGAACAGATTAAAGAATCTATTATCAGCAATGAGTTTAAACAGGGTATGATGTTAAGCGAAAAAAAATTGTGCGAGAACCTGAATATGAGTCGTACGCCAATTCGGGAAGCACTTAGTATGCTGGCGAAGGAAGATCTTATTGAAGTTCGTGATGGAGTAGGAACATTTGTTAAGAGCCGATCCCAGAAGGATATAGAGGACGCCTACGAACTGCGTCGAAACATGGAAGTTATGGCTATTCAGACAGCGATTGATGAATTTACAGAAGAAGAACTGGATGATCTGGAACAGGAATTTCGGGAACTATATCGCAGATACCGGGAAGAGGATTCTCTCAGCGTGGAAGAATATGAGGAAACAGACTGGCAATTTCATGATATGATTGTTCAGAAATGTCAGAACCGATATATCCGGGTTGTTATGGATGTTGTTCGAACGGTATTAAAGCGATATCAGAGGCTTTCGATTCGGGCTGTGGTGAATGTGGAGAATAGCATGAAGGAACATTTGGAAATCATTGAGG
>JAJQCL010000135.1 GCA_021202715.1 Lachnospiraceae bacterium | reverse complement strand
GTTCAGTCGGCCGCTGAATTTCGGCCAGAAGGCTCAGGATTCCGAGAGCCTATTTAAACTTTCTGTATTCATTGTAGACAGAAGGACGAAAAAGAACAATTCGAATTTCGCGGATTTTTCTTTCTTGATTGGAATTGATTCGGAAAGGAGGGAAACTGTACAGAAAGATCAGTCTTCTGGCTGTGCCAGAGCCTGCAGAATCTCTCCCTCAATCTCCCGGCAGGCCGCAAGCACCGTCTCGATGCCCTCCGGGGAGAGTCCATCGACGTGGATGCCGCAGACGCAGACGGCGGTGCAGCCAATTGCTTTGCTTACGGCTTCGGCCAGATGAACGGCGACCGCATCATCCTTGTGACCGACACAGTTCAGGACGGAGGTCGTAGTGCTCTGGCCCTGCCCGGTGAGGCTGGGACGGGCGACGGCCAACGCCGCCGAGCCTATATGACCGCCGGGTTTAGAATGAATGCAGAGCGTGACATCCCGACCCATGGGAATCAGATCACAGAGCAGGGTGATGTCGCAGACGTTTTTCTCAACATGAAGACAGTTATTGTTCATCGGTCGTTTCCTCCACACGGTTGATCAGTCCGGCCCGCGCCTGCTTACAGAAATCAATAAAATGCGTGGCGGCGGAGGAGAGAGTCTCGTCCCGGCGATAGCTCAGATAAACGACGGTCTCGATGGTAGGGGCGATGGGAACAGCCACAAAGGGCGGTGTGCTGCCAAAATCCACATAGTGCGGGAAGTTCAGATGGTTCGTGAAGAGCAACGCCACGCAGCGGCCCTTGCGCACGGTGTCGAGAATGGATTCCAGGTTGTGGGAGGTGAAGATAATCCGGGGGTGGAATCCTGCCTCCTGACAGGCCCGCAGGCACAGATTGTAGGGAAGCGTGTCTGTGTGGATCAGCGCAAAATTCTCGTCGGCCAGCTGGGAGAGCCGGAGATGAGAAGCGGTGCTGAGAGGGTGATTCGGCGGAAGGACGGCGAGAAGCTGGTCTCTGGCATAGGGGAGCTTCACCAGTCGGCTTTCCTTGTCCGGGTCGTGATCCAGATAGGTCGGCGAGTCCCGGTAGATGGCGATCTCACATTCACGAGTCAGCAGCATTTCCCGCACCTGCAGCGTGTCCATCTCCTGAATGTTGACCTGGACGGTCGGATGCGCCTGCCGGAACTGCAGCAGAGCCTCTGTGATGTTGTAGTGAGCGAGGACGGGGATCGAGGCGATCTCCAGTGTGACATTTTCCTGATGCAGGAAATTAAAAGCCGCCGTCTCATAATCACAACGGGTCCGGGCGATCGACTGGGCATAGGGGAGCATCTCCCGCCCGAAGTCCGAGAGACTGACCCGGCGGGATGTCCGGTCAAAGAGCGGCGCCCCCAGACTGGTCTCGAGGGATTTGATGTGCTTGGACAGAGCGGACTGGCTGATGAAGAGCCGGTCCGACGCCGCCCAGAAGTTCTGCGTCTCCGCCAGAACTACGAATTCACTGAAATAAGAAATATCCATACCTGCTATCTCCTCATGCTGTTGCGGACCCTAAGGTCAGGAACAGGAACGCACACCTGCAGGGAGTACCTTGTGTAAGCGCTCCATTCCTGGCCTTTGTTCCCTTGTATCATTTAATTCCACTACGGAATCAATCGTACCATGAATTCAAATTGATTGTCAACCGTTTGTAGCATATAATTATATCAAGTCGCTGAAAAAACGACAAAAAATACACAGGAGGAGAAACAAGGAGGTAATTTTATGAACACAAACAAAAAGGTTCCGCTGTGGCGGAAAATCATCTACGGGTTAGGAACCGGCGGCGGAAATATTTTCAGCCAGATCGGCGCGGCCTTCCTGCTGAGCTACTACACGGACACCGCCATGCTGGGCGCGGCGGCCATCGGCACCATGTTCGTGGTCTGCCGTGTCTTTGACGGATTCAGTGATCTGCTGATGGGCGTCGTGGTCGACCGCACGCGTACGAAATGGGGCAAGGCAAGACCCTGGGTGATCCTGTCCGGCCCGCTGACCTTCCTCGGCATCGTGCTGCTGATGCATGTTCCGGTCGCGGCCGGAGCCAGTGCCAAGCTGATTTACGCCTATGCCACCTACATCTTTATGTCGGTCGTCGTGTACACGATCTTCGGGATCGCCAATACGGCCATGCTGCCGCTGATGACGCGTGACCCGGATGACAATACGATGCTGGCGACGTTCTCTGCCCTCGGCAACAACATCATCGGTCTGATCGCCGGTTCTGCCATCACGCCTCTGGTTCTGGCGCTGGGCTGGCACTGGGCCAGCATCATCCTAGGCCTGGTTGCCGGTGTGCTGATTCTTATCTCCGGCCTGGTCAACAGAGAGCTTGGTACGGAAGAGGAGGAAGAGCTCAAGCCGGAAGCGGCCGATCAGCCGTCTATCAAGGAGCAGTTCCCCTCTGTCATGAAGAACCGCTATTTCTGGCTGCTGCTGCTCATCGGTGTCTTCTCTCTGCTGATGAATGCCAATGCGATTGCCGCGCAGTCCTATTACTGCAATGTGGTGCTTGGAAATGCGATGTTTGTCTCGGTTCTGATGGCGGCCGGGCAGGCGCCCGGTATCGTGATTCTGCTGCTGATGCCCGCCATTTCCAAGAGATGGTCGAAGCAGGCTTACCTGAGCATGGGCGCGGTGCTGCTGATTATCGGCTTCGTCATCGCCGGTCTGGCCGGGACGAATACGACGCTGGTTACCATTGGCGTGATCATCCGTTCTCTGGGTGCCGGTCCTCTGCTGAGCGCAGTCTTTGCGCTGGTGCCTGACGTGGTGGAATATGGCTACTGGAAATTCGGCATCCGTTCTGAGGGTCTGATCTCCTCGGCACAGTCCATCGGTTCCAAGATCGGCATGGGCTTCGGCTCCGGTATGTGCGCCTGGATTCTGGCCGCAGTTGGATATGATGCGACGTTGGAGGCACAGTCGGCCGGCGTGGTTTCCGCCATCCAGTTCAACTATACATACATGGGAGCCATCTTCGGTGTGGTCATTCTCATCCTGGTGCTGCTCACCAATGTGGAGAAGTACGCACCTCAGTACCGCGAAGCCAACGCCAAAAAGGATCAGGAAGCCGCGGCACGCAGATAAAGTTTTAAAGAAATAACTGAATTCGCATATGGTAAACGACGAAATGCCGTTTGCCATATGCGTGTTTTCACGCAGCGTGCCGCGAAAGCGTTATTCCCTGGCGGCCGGATGCGTGACGGCGTCTGATATGTGAGGCTGCCTGCGAAAGCAGGCGAATTGTAAGAGAAGAAAGGAACTATGTGATGAGTCAGGAACAGGAAAAGAAACCCTTCGGCGTGGAGGATTATGACAATCTGGAGCAGTCCCTGCGCTTTTCTGCTGAACCCGACGGGGAGGGGCAGCCAGGCGGCATGGAGATGAAAATGGCGGATATCAGCTGGGTGAAGCGCAAATTTCTGGATGTTCCCTACGCGGATCAGTCCCCGGCGCAGCGGCTGGATCTCTATCTGCCGGAGGAGGGCGAAGGCCCCTTCCCGCTGGTCGTTCATATGCACGGCGGCGGCTTTGGTATGGGAGACAAGCGGGACGACCATATGGATACGTATCTGAAAGGACTGGCGCATGGCTATGCAATTGCCTCAGTAGAGTATCGGCTCAGCGGGGAGGCCATCTTCCCGGCGGCGGTGCTGGACTGCCGGGAGGCCTTCCGTTTCCTGCGGCGTCATGCGGCGGAATACTCGATCGATCCCGACCGTATCTGCGCTCTGGGCGGCAGTGCCGGGGGCAATCTGGCGGCCCTGATGGGCATGAACATCCCTAACGGTCAGTTCCCCGGCGAGGAGGGCATGACCTTCGATACGGAGTGCACGGTGCAGGCCTGTGTCGATCAGTTCGGGCCGATGGATTTCCGGCATATGGACGACCAGGCGCGCGCCAATGGCGTCAGCTTTGTCGATCATGACACACCGGAGTCGGCGGAGAGCAGCTATATGGGCGGCGCGCTGCCCACCCTGTCGGACGAATGGCTGGCGAAGGCAGATCCGGCTACGTATATTAATGAAAACATGGCGCCCATGCTGGTCGAGCACGGCTGTATGGACCGGCTGGTGCCTTTTATGCAGAGTGTCAATCTGGTCCATGCCATCTATGAGAAACTGGGGCACGGGAGAGTGGAGTTCGTACCGCTGCCGCAGGCGGATCATGAGGATCGTGAGTATTCCAGCGAATGGAACCTGCGTGTCCTCTGGTCCTGGCTGGACAAGAACCTGAAGTGAGAACTTAAGTGCACGGAGGAAGATATATGAATATGTCCTGTCTGAAAGAGAAACCCTTCTGTCTGACGGAAGCGGAGATGGAGCGGGTGGAGAATACTCTGGCCTCCATGACAGCGGAAGAGAAGGCCGGTCAGAGGGTCTGTGTGCGGGTCGATGCGCAGACCCCGGACGGGCTGCAGGAGCTGGTGGAGAAGTACGGTGTGGCCGGTGTGCTCTTCCGGCCGGGTCCACGGGAGGAGATCCGGGCAAAATACGCTGGTCTGGATGCTTATGCGAAGATCCCTCTGCTGAAGGCGGCCAACCTGGAGGAGGGCGGCGCCGGTGTGCTGTCTGACGGAACGTATTTTGGTTCACAGCTGCAGGTGGCGGCGGCCAATGATCTCTGTTGCACTGAGGCCTTTGCCGCCGTCTGCGCCCGGGAAGGGCGCGAGGTCGGCGTGAACTGGACCTTTTCGCCGGTGGTGGATATTGATATGAACTGGCGCAATCCCATCACAAATGTGCGTACCTTCGGCAGCGACACGGAGAAGGTGCTGGAAAATGCCCGCGTCTTTGTGCGTACGATTCAGAAATACGGCGTCGCCGCGGCCTGCAAGCATTTTCCCGGCGACGGAGTGGATTTCCGCGATCAGCATCTGCATCCGACGTATAATGACCTGTCTGCCGCGGAATGGTATGACACCTATGGGCACATTTATCAGACGCTGATTGACGAGGGACTGATGAGTGTGATGGTGGGACATATCGTGCAGCCTCATGTGATCCGGGAGATCAATCCGCAGGCGGAGCTGCTGCCGGGCAGCCAGTCGAAGGAAATGCTCACCGGCGTGCTGCGGGAGCGTTTCGGTTTTAATGGACTGATCATAACCGACGCTACGATCATGGGCGGATATACGATGACCATGCCCCGGCGGGAAGCCATCCCTCACAGCATCATGGCCGGATGCGACATGCTTTGCTACGGCACGGATATCCGGGAGGACATTTCCTATATTCTGGAGGCCATCGGGGACGGCCGTCTGGCGCAGGAACGCCGGGTTGAAGCGGTGACGCGGGTGCTGGCGATGAAGGCAGTGTTGAACCGTGAGTACCCTGTGCCGGACGTTGATGCAAAGAAGGAGCAGCGTCGGTGCGCGGACAAAGCGATTACGCTGGTGAAGGACAATCAGAACCTCATCCCGGTGCGGCCGGAGCGTTTCCCGCAGATTCGCCTGGTGACGCTGGGGCAGGATGAGACGTATGACGGTTCCCTGACGGAGCTTGCCGCGAACTTCCTGACGAATCGCGGCTTCGCGGTGGAGTGTTACAATCCTCTGGAGGATGACCTGCACGGGACGCGCGGACTGCCGGAGGACCGGCTGACATTGATTCTCTGCAATATGCCGGCAGCCAGCAACCAGACGGCGGTGCGCATCCACTGGTGTGAGAAGCATGCGCTGGAGATTCCCCGGTTTGTAAAGGAGGAGGCCTGTGCCTTTATCTCTTTCGCGAATCCCTATCATTTGCAGGATATTCCCCGCGTGCCGACCTGTATCAACGCCTACACAGCGACGGCAGCCACGGTGACCGCGGCGCTGGCGAAGCTGACCGGTGAGGGAGCCTTTACCGGCGTCAGTCCGGTGGATCCCTTCTGCGGACTGTATGACACACACCTGTAAACAGGCAGGGAGATTCGCGACTGATTATTTATAATGAAAAGATGCAGTCTTGTGTTCTGGACGAAGATTGCTTATATTAATGACAGAAGCAAAATGGATGGCCATGTAGCCAATAATAAGGAGGTCCCACAAGGGGATCCGTTATGGCCATTCGGCCAGGAATAAGGAGGATAGGACCATGAATAATCGAACCGACATTCTGAGTCTGCGCGATGCACTGGATGTATTGCGCGGCCGCCCCGATCAGCTGATAGAGACGCACGTGGAGATAAATCCCGAGGCGGAGCTCTCCGGCGTGTATCGTCACGTGGGAGCAGGCGGCACCGTTATGCGCCCCACGAAGGTGGACGGACCGGCGATGCTGTTCCACAATCTGAAAGGGCATCCGGACGCCAAGTGCGTCATCGGTCTGTTGGCCAGCCGCCAGCGGGTCGCGGAGCTTTTCGGATGTAAGAAGGAGGAGCTGGGCCATCTGGTACAGTCCTGCTCGGCGAACCCGATCGCGCCTGTGGTGAAGGAAGGTCCGGCGCCCTGCCAGGAGGTCGTACACCGTGCCACGGATCCCGATTTTGATCTCTTTAAGCTGGTGCCCGCCCCCACGAATACGCCGGTCGACGCAGGCCCCTATATCACGATGGGCATGTGCTATGCCACTCATCCGGATACGGGGCTGCATGACGTGACCATTCACCGGATGTGCATCCAGGGGAAGGACGAGCTCTCAATCTTCCTGCAGCCCGGTTCCCGTCACATCGGCGCCATGGCCGAGCGGGCCACCGAGCTGGGAGTGCCGCTGCCCATTTCCGTCTCCATCGGTGTGGATCCGGCCATCCCGGTGACCAGCTGCTTTGAGCCGCCGACGACCCCGTTGGGCTTCGATGAGCTGTCGATTGCCGGTGCGCTGCGCCAGCGCCCGGTGGAGCTGACGAACTGTGTTTCCATTCCGGAGCGTGCCATCGCCAATGCGGAGTATGTTATCGAGGGTGAGATCCTGCCCGGCAGCAACCATGTGGTGGAGGATCAGAACACGCATACCGGTTATGCCATGCCGGAATTTCCCGGCTATAACGGCCCGGCCAGCCACGAGTGCTGGTTGCTCAAGGTGAAAGCCGTCACACACCGGAATCATCCGATCATGCAGACCTGCATCGGACCCAGCGAGGAGCATGTCAACATGGCAGGTATCCCCACCGAGGCCAGCATCCTGGGGATGATCGACAAGGCGCTGCCCGGCAAGGTGCTCAACTGCTATTCTCATCGGGCCGGCGGCGGCAAGTACATGGTGATTCTTCAGTGCAGGAAGACCGTCCATACCGACGAGGGCAAGCAGCGGCAGGCGGCTCTCCTGGCCTTCTCCGCCTTCCCGGAGCTGAAGCATGTGATTCTCGTGGACGAGGATGTGGATATTTTCGATACCAACGATGTGCTGTGGGCCATGAATACACGTTTCCAGGGAGACCGCGACATCGTGACCATCCCCGGCGTGCGCTGCCATCCGCTGGATCCCAGCTCGAATCCGGCCTATGATACGTCGCTCATGGATATCGGCATCAGCACTAAGACCATCTTTGACTGCACGGTGCCCTTCCCGCTGAAGGACCATTTCAAACGTGCGCCGTTCCTGGATGTAGATTCGGAGAAATGGCTGCAGGGCTGAGATCAATGTCCGGGTGGCCCGACTGCGTGACCAGACGAGGTGACGGTTAAAGTGGTCACGCAGAGGGCCGCCTGACTATAAATAAAGAGGAAAAGACTATGGGAATGGATTATTCCAGCATGGATCAATGGATCCTGGGGGAGGATTCCTTTGACCCGACTCATCTGGGAAAATGCGAGGCCGTGATGTCCCTCGGAAACGGCTATCTGGGACTGCGCTCCGCCACAGAGGAGAAATATCTGGGAGAGACGCGGGATCTTCTGATCAACGGCACCTTTGATCGCTTTGATGAGTCTGAGGTGACCGAGCTGCCCAATGCTGCCGATGTGACGGCGATGGAGCTGTGGATCGACGGGGAGCGCTTCTCCCTTGATCAGGGAAGTCATACAGGGTATCGCAGGGAGCTGAATCTTCGCACTGGAGAGCTGACCCGGCAGGTGGAGTGGACCTCACCCCGGGGCAGCCGGGTGAGGCTTCGCTTCCGGCGTATCGTTTCCCTGAAGCGGCTGCATGATATCGCGCTCGAGGTGTGTGTGACGGCCCTCGATCAGCCGGTGAGCGTAAAGCTGCGCTCCGGGATTGACGCACGGGTGACCAACACGGGCACGCAGCATTTCGCTGAGGGAGAGAAACGTTTTTACGAGAAGAAATATGTTCAGCTCCTGGAGACAACGAAAGAGAGCGGCATTACCTTTGTGCTGAACGCGGTACATCGCTTTGCACGAAATGGCGCGCCGCTGGAGCTGGCGACCGATGTAAATATTGACCGCCGTGTGATCTACGCGGATTATACGGTGGAGCTGGCGCCGGGAGATACCTTTACTGCGGAGAAATATGCCAACGTGTATACGACCCGGGATCTCGACTGTGCCGGACTGACGGTCCCGCAGCTGCAGGAGAAGACGCTCGACGACCTGAAAGAGTCGGCGGCTCTGGGCTATGCCGCGCTGGCGGAGGAATCTGCCGCGCAGTGGCGCGAGGAGGTCTGGGACCGGGCGCCTGTGGAGATCACGGGCGGCGAGAAGAGTCGGATGGATCTGTTCTCCCTGCGTTTCGCGCAGTACCATATGCGCCTGATGCTGCCCCGGCACGACAACCGGATGAACATCGGCGCCAAGGGACTCAGCGGCGAGGGCTACAAGGGACACTGCTTCTGGGATACCGAGATCTTCCTGCTGCCCTACTATATGTTTTCCGACCCGGAGGCGGCCCGGAAGCTGGAGGAGTACCGTTATCTCTCCCTGCCGGGGGCGCACCGAAAGGCGGAGGAGAACGGCTACCGCGGGGCGATGTTCCCCTGGGAGTCCGCCTGGCTGGATGACGGGGAGACCTGCCCGCTCTACATGGGCACGGATATCCTCACCGGCACGCCGATCAAGGTGTGGTCCGGCATCATCGAGCAGCACATTACGGCCGACGTGGCCTTCGGCGCCTGGCAGTACATCACCATTGCCGGAGATGAGGATTTTCTGGAGAAATACGGCTACGAGCTGATCATGGATACAGCCACGTTCTGGGCTTCCCGGCTGGAGCCGGGCGAGGACGGCCGTTATCACATCAATGACGTGGTGGGACCGGACGAATACCATGAGCATGTCAATGACAATGCCTTTACGAACTACATGGCCTGCTGGAACCTGAACAAGGCCATCGAGTACTATCAGCAGCTGCAGACGGAGAATCCGGCGCTGCTCCGGAAGCTGGAGGAGAAGCTGAACCTGACGGAGGCCTATCCCCGCTGGGTGGACGGCGCGGAGAAAATCTATCTGCCGCAGCCCACGGCGGAGGGAATCCTTCCCATGGACGATCGTTTCATGAACGGGCAGGAGATCGATCTGAGCAAATATAAGAACCAGGAATTTGTGGCCGGTATCATGAAGGACTACAACCTGGATCAGATTCAGCATTTGCAGGTGTGCAAGCAGGCAGACTGCCTGGTGCTGTTCTATCTGCTCGAAGACCGGTTCCCGCCAGAGGTGAAGCGGGCCAGCTGGGCCTACTATGAGGCCCGTACCATCCACGACAGCTCTCTGTCCCTGTCGACGCACAGCGTGCAGGCCGCCGATATGGGCGAGATGGAGATGGCCTACGACCTGTTCCGCCGGGCGGCGGCGATCGACCTGGGGCCGTACATGGGAACCTCGGATGCGGGCATTCACGCAGCCTCCTTCGGCGGCGTGTGGCAGTGTGTGGTCTACGGCTTCGGCGGCGTGCGCATGCTCAATGGGAAGCTACGGATCGAACCGCATCTGCCCGAGGGCTGGGACAGCCTGGCGTTTACCCTGATGTGGAAGGGACAGAAGCTTCAGGTCCGTGCGGGCCGGGACGGCTCGGCCACCGTGGAGAATCTGACCGGCACCGCTCCGGTCACCGTTACACTGAACGGAGTGGAAGTGCAGAGGTAGGAGATCTCTGAATGAAAAGCCGGAAAACCGGTTTTCGTAAAAAAGAAAAATGGTTTTACGCGGCATGCGGAGGGCAGACGAACGTCTGCCCTTTTCGCATGTATCAGGCACAAATTGAGTTTTGTGGCTGACGCATCCGTGCCATACGCCTCGCAGAGCTGAACAGTCCGCTGCGGATGCTTCCACAAATGGCTTGTAATCCGGCGCGTTTTAGTGTATCATCAGGAGGTGCGGCAATTGGATGCGCACAGGAAAGCGAGATAAGAAGATGGATCTTGAATTTGTAAAGAGCGCGATTCGCAAATCGCGATATGAGAACGAGACAAATCAGGTCAAGGGACTAAAGCTGCCGGTTTCCGTGAATCTGGAGCTGGTCTATCCCAATCAGGTGAAGGAGGGCTCCCCCTTTCTGATCATCACCCGGACCTCCGTGGGCAACCCGGTGCAGAAATTCAGCATGTATGTGGAGCAGGTGTGCAGCTTCAAGATCGTGAATCTGGAGGCGGATTTTGACACCAGCCGGGAAAACATGCAGAAGTTCATTTCCGTGATCTGCCATCCCATTGCCCTGAAGGAGATGCAGAAAGCTATGGACGGCCTGACGGCGCTGTACCAGGTCAATCCGATTAAGCTTCCTACCAACACCAGCGGCGCCAAATCGGACAGCAATGTGCTGGATCTGTCCGGTCGGGGACTTCCGAACTAGGAAACGAGGAGGGAAGAGACAATGCTTACATTGGATCATGTTTCATTTGACGTACAGGAGGATCATGGTTCCAAGGAAATCATCCATGATGTGAGTTTCACGATCGAAGACCATCGCTTCATCGTAGTGACCGGTCCCAACGGCGGCGGCAAGTCGACGCTGGCCAAGCTCATCGCCGGGATCGAGAAGCCGACGAGCGGCCGGATTTACTATCAGGATACAGATATTACGGACATGGGAATCACCGAGCGGGCGAAGCTGGGCATCAGCTATGCTTTCCAGCAGCCCGTGCGCTTCAAGGGGATTCAGGTCATCGATCTGCTGCGCCTGGCTTCAGGAAAGCAGCTGAAAGTGGCCGAGGCCTGCGAATACCTGTCGGAAGTGGGCCTCTGCGCCAGGGATTATGTGAAGCGTGAAGTCAATGCCAGCCTCTCCGGCGGCGAGCTCAAGCGGATCGAGATTGCCACGGTGCTGGCCCGCGGGACGAAGATGGCGGTCTTCGATGAACCGGAGGCAGGCATCGACCTGTGGAGCTTCCAGAACCTGATCCAGGTCTTCGAGCGCATGCGGGAGAAGGCCAACGGTTCGATCATGATCATCTCTCACCAGGAGAGAATCTTAAATATCGCAGATGAGATCGTCGTTATCACGGACGGACAAATCTCTCAGCAGGGTCCGCGGGACGAAGTCCTGCCCGCCCTCCTGGGAAGCGACGCCGCGGTCGGCGCCTGCGATATTCTGACCCGGAAGGGAGGCGGCAAATAATGGATTCGATTCAGAAGAGAATACTGGAGGAGGTCGCCGGTCTCCACGAGACGCCGGAGGGTGCGTACAACATCCGCGCCAATGGCAAGATGGCGGCCAGGAACACCACCGCTCATATTGACATCGTCAGCAAGGAAGACGGCAGCGGCATCGACATCTATGTGCAGCCGGGCACCCGCAACGAGAGCGTCCACATCCCGGTGGTGCTGAGCCAGAGCGGCCTGAAGGAGGTCGTATACAACGATTTCCACATCGGCGCGGACAGCGACATCGGCATCGTCGCCGGATGCGTTATCTACAACTGCGGCGACCAGGACTCCGAGCACGACGGCATTCATCGCTTCTATGTGGGAAAGAACGCCAAAGTACGGTATGTGGAAAAGCACTACGGAGAGGGAGACGGCAACGGTCAGCGCATCCTCAACCCCGGCACCGAGGTCTATATGGAAGAGGGCAGTACCATGGAAATGGAGATGGTGCAGATTCGCGGGGTGGACTCTACGGTGCGTACCAACATCGCCGAGCTGGCGGCAGGCGCCCGCCTGGTGGTGAAGGAAAGTCTGCTGACCCACGGAAAGCAGCAGGCCACGAGCAAATACGAGGTACGGCTGAACGGCGACGGCGCCAGCGCCGACGTGGTTTCTCGTTCCGTGGCCCAGGAAGAATCCTACCAGAAATTCGACTCGCGGATCGTCGGCAACGCGCCCTGCAACGGGCACACAGAATGCGACGCCATCATCATGGGCAATGCCCGGGTGCTGGCCATCCCGCAGCTTGAGGCCAACAACCTCGATGCGGCCCTGATCCACGAAGCTGCCATCGGTAAGATCGCCGGAGACCAGATCATCAAGCTGATGACCCTGGGACTGACCGAAGAAGAGGCCGAGGAGCAGATCATCAACGGATTCCTGAAGTAGGGTTTTACGGGAATGGATTTTTTGATGGCTTAAGAT
>JAJQCL010000245.1:6512-12766 GCA_021202715.1 Lachnospiraceae bacterium | reverse complement strand
GTCATAAATCAGATCAGAAACTGCCACATGTATGAAGAGGCACATATGTGCAGCAGTAGGAAACCCCCCTTTGATGATTACAGATCAAGAAATTGCAACTTAAAGGAGTACTATATGATTTATACAGATGACACAACAACCAGAAAATGGCTGGAAAAACGCGCGTCGGAAACTCCGGACGCAGTATTTGGGGTTTACGAGGATGTAGATATCACGTATGGTGGTATGGAAAAGAAGGTAAATCTTTTGGCAAATGGCCTTTTGAAAAACGGCTTTAAGCGGGGTGACCGTATTGCCATTATGATCCCAAACCATCCGGATTTCGTGTATTTAGTTTTAGCCTTTGCCAAAATAGGCGTAGTCTATATCCCACTGAATAATGGGCTCAAGGGCGCAAATTTGGATATTTTGTTGCAATTATCGACTCCAAAGGCAATTATTGGAGACGCAGCTTATAAGGAGGTGCTGGAGGAGAGCCTGGAACGCATAAAGCTGGACTGCATCGAAATGATTATCCTCCATGGCGGCAGTGATCGATTTGACACAAATGTAGACAAGCAGATTGCGTTTGAGGACTTGGAACTGGGAGTTTCTGATACACCTCCGGATACGGAAGGAACAGCCCCGGACGATCTGTTGGCGCTTGCGTTTACATCTGGAACGACGGGGGTTCCCAAGGGTATTCCATTGACAGATCGCATGCTTCGCACTTGCGCTCTGAGCGCCTCGCGGATCAGTGACGCAAAACCCGGAGAAATTATGCTGATGTGGGAATCTTTTTGCCACATTGGTGGGGTGCAGATGATCTATGTGTGTATGATCTATGGGGCTAAGCTGGCTCTGCTTCCTAAATTCAGTGCGTCTAAGTTTTGGGATCAGGCCAGGCACTATAAAGCCACACGCATTCACTACTTGGGAAATGTGCTGCAGATTCTGCTGAAACAGCCACCCAGGGAAAACGATCGAGACCACTTGGTAAAGTATGCTTGGGGCGCGGGAAGTACGCCGGAAATTTGGGAAGCTTTTGAAGACCGCTTCGGTGTAAAGATACGGGAGACTTATGGGATGACGGAATGCTCCAGCATCACCACGATCAATACCTATGGAAAGGTTGGGTCAATCGGAAAAGCGGTGGATCATTTTGAGGTCAGGGTGGTTGACGAGAACGGAGCTCCGGTTCCACCAAATGTCATCGGCGAGATACAAGTGAGAGCAAAACAGCCTGGTCTGACATTAAAGGAATACTATAATAACCCGGAAGCGACCCAAAAAGCACTTCTTCCAGACGGCTGGTTCTGCACCGGTGACATGGCGTATTGTGATGAGGAAGGATTCTATTATTTTAAGGGAAGATCCAAAGACAGCCTCAGACATAATGGGGAAAACATATCGGCTTGGGAAATAGAACATATTATTGACGAACATCCGGACGTAGAAGAATGTGCTGTGATTGGCGTCCAGGGAGATGTGGATGACGATTTGAAACTGTTTATTAAGCGAGCCGCAGGACATGAGGGACCTGATCCTCAGGAGCTGATCGAATGGTGCCAGAGTAGAATGGCGAAATACCAGATCCCTCGGTATATTGCGTTTGTAAATAAATTTGAAAAAACACCCAGCCAGCGGACAAAGAAAGCAAATCTTTCTAAATCAATTGACGATTGCTGGGACAGCATGACATCCAGATAAATCGAAACAGGCCGAACGATGACTTTTGTAAACTTTAGACTGAAGGAGGGAATTATGGAACCTGTAGTTATCTATGAGAAGAAAGAAGAACTTGCCTATATCACAATCAATCGTCCAGAGGTTTATAATGCACTGAATACTCAGGCGAAGCAGGGGATCCTGGAATCTTTCCGTAGGGCATCTCATGACGACGAAGTAAAGTGTATTATTCTGACTGGAGCAGGTAGAAATGCGTTCTCAGCGGGGCAGGATTTTAATGAGAGCCATGACATCAAGCCTAACAATACCAAAGACTGGCTTGACAGTTTCCAGCCGCTGTATGATGAGATCCGTTATTGTCAAAAGCCGACGCTTTGCGTGGTAAACGGGGCCTGTGCAGGCTCTGGATTCCAACTTCCGCTACTATGTGATATCCGTTTGGCAACTCCCAACGCGCGCTTCGGACTGACTGAGGTGGATGCGGGGTACCCTACGATCACGGGGAGCAGCCTGCTGTGGGATCACCTGGGGCAGAGCCTTACTATCGAGATGTCCCTGACCGGCAGACTGCTGAGTGCACAGGAAGCTTTACAGCATGGGTTGATCACGAAGATCATTGAGTGGGAGGATCTGGATGAAGAAGTGACTGCTTATGCGAAGATGCTTGCGCAGAAACCGCCGACAGCGATCCGGACTATGAAAAAGTGGTTCCGACTGATCGAGGAAGAGCGGTACTATCGCAGCTTTGAGTATGCGGAAGAGGCACACTATCATGGATATGCCTCTGGAGAACCCAAAATCTGGCAAGAAAAATTTATGGCAGAACACAAAGCCAGAAAAGAGAAGAAATTATCTGAAACGGAGCAAAATTTGTAAAAATATTACCATAGCATATGGTTTGTGAGCCGAATAACAAATTTAGCGGCGTAATCTATCTACGTAATAACTTGAACTTTTGTGTGTATCATATAAATTTCTATTTCGTCCCAGAAAGATTTTCGTAAAAACAGAGTGCGCAGCGAGATGCCAGAGGATTCCGCTGCGCACTTTATGTGGATGTGTTTTCAGCCGGGAAAGGGGACTTACTCCTCTTCCTTCCGGGGGCGGATCAGCGCTACAATCGTACTTAAGATACAGGCGGTGATAAAGAGGACAAACCACAGGATCAGCTGACTGCTGTCACCGGTTTGCGGGGAATCGGACGAATCGCTGGCCTCCTTCGTTGTCTCCTCGGATTCCTCTGTATCTTCCTCCGTTTCTTCCGCTGTATCTTCTTCTTCCGTTTCTGTGGTTTCTTCCTCTGTCTCGGTCTCTGATTCCGTAGACTCTTTTGTTTCCTCCAGAGAAGTGGATTCTTCGGTTTCTTCCTGAGCCGCGGTCGTACTTGCGGCGGTCGTTGCGGCGGCGATTTCTTTCCAGCCCGCATAGACGGTGGTGTCCGCGGTCAGTGTGACCTGATCGACCGTTTCGGCCAGTGTGCTGTCCGTGTACCAGCCGGTAAAGGTATAACCGTCGCGGCTTGTCGTGTACTGGGCCAGCGAGAGATTTGTTCCGTTAGCGGCTGTGACGCCGGAAACCTCTGAACCGCCGCTGGTCTCAAAGCGCAGCGTCCAGCCGGTGTAGGTGCAGGTGAAAGCGGCAGCGGAAAGGGAATTTTCCTGATCCGTGTCTTCGATGGTGTAAATCCTGAAACTGGTTATCGTGTTTGAATCATTGGATTCCGGATAGACCACGTATTCCTGGCTGTCACAAGTCCATCCTGCAATATTGGTCTCTGCCAGATGCACATAGAAACCATCGATGAGAAGCCGGAAGGTATATTTGTTGCAGGTGAATGTGAGAGTCCCCGTGTAGGTCGCCTCTCCCGTGGTCGATACCGTATTCTGCACCATTGTGATGCTGGGGCTTTGCTCGTCGTAGCCCATGACCTCCAGCGTGAATTCCTGCTCCGGCACGGATGCACTGCCGCCTTTAGATATAGTGAGCTCGATGGGAACCTCGTAGGTGTAGACGGACTCCTGGTACGCAGCATACATCGCCTCGGCGATGACCGTGTGGCCGGTCACGTTGGGATGGAAGTCAAAGTTCAGTGTAGGACTGAGGAGGCTGCTGGTGTCCACTTCCGCATTGGTGAGGGATGTCGAGGCATATGCATCGTCAGCGAAGGCACTGTAAATATCGACGATGGTGTAATCGTATGTATCCTCTCCGGCAGCTGCAAGAGCTTTGTTGAGGGCAGACACACCTTCGTCAAACAGCTTGATAATATTCAGGTAGCTGCTGTCCAGCCATTGATACGGGTTGTACTGATTGGCAACCAGAATCACCGCACCGGAATTTAACGTTTTGATTTCACTGATTATGGAGGTGATGTTTGATATGCAATTGCTGATGGCTGTTTGGAAGGTGGAGGAACTTAGAAGGAAGTCTCGATAACTACTCGTGTTTAACACATTTAACAGAGTTGCAGCAACAGCCAAATTACTGCCAGTGGGGTTGGAGAGAATGGACTGAATTTGTTCGCTGCTGTAGGTGGTAAGGTTTTCATCCGCAGCGGTGATCTCCGCCAGCACCGCATAAAACGCCGCCATCAGGTCGTTTCCGCCAATCGTGATGGTGATCACGTCCGCTTCCGCGATCGCCGACCGGAGGCTGCTGTCATCCTGAACATCCCCCAGAAGATCGCTGGAGGTGTCCCCGGGGACTCCTTCGTTCGTTGTAGTCGTTGCACCGATTTTTGTGGCGAACTGTGCGACAAAAACCTCTGAACTCGCATTCGTCAGCCCGTATCCCGTCGTGATGCTGTCCCCCAGCGCCAGATAATTCAGCTCCGCGGCCTGTACGCGTCCCGCGGCTGCCAGAATTCCGAGACAGAGCGCCGCGGTAAACAGCAGACGCAGCCAGCTGCCTGTCCATGTTGTTGTTCTCTTTTTTTCCATCTTTTCTTTCCTCTCAGGACAAATGTTTTGAGCCTGCGGATTCCCGCAGGATTGCTTCCTATTTTAAAGGAAGAGAAAAGAATTTCATACACCCATTTTCCGGCAAAAACGGGTGGTTTTTATTTTTATTTTAAAGAAGACAAAGAGGCTTTCGGTTGTGTCGCTTTGTCACTGCAGCATGAACCGCGCCAGATCCTTGCGCTGTGAGACGCCGAGCTGCTGCAGGACGGAGGAAATGTGCATCTTTACAGTATTCGGAGAGATGCTCAGATGAGCCGCGATCTCCTTGTTTGACCAGCCCCGTGCCGCCAGCATGGCAATCGTGAATTCCATCGTTGTCAGACCGTCCGCGACAGAGTGTCCCGTATCCGGATTGTGGATTTTCCGCCAGCCGTCGGAAAAGCGGTAGGTGATTTCGATCATGCGCCGGAAGGCATCCGGGGCGTCCTTTCGCAGGGTAGCTTCCAGCATGCCGCCCAGCAGACCATGGTGCTCGCCGAAGGCCTCAATCAGGTCGTCCGGCTGCGCGATTTGCCAGGCCGCCAGCAGATGCGCTTTTGCTTCCTCCGTCTGCCGCAGATTGATATAGCCCATCGTGGCCACAAGATGCAGATAGATGGAGGGGATGGGGTAGATCGTATTTTCCAGAATCAGCGCGGTTTCCGCGATTCCGACACAGGCGCCGTACTGTTTTTGCAGATACGCATGGTGCGCCTGCACATACAGGGCGAACAGACGAAGACCCGGAGGCAGCAGAGAAATGGATTCCCGGAGAGAAGAGAGCCTTTCTTCGACGGGCAGATGCAGGAGGACGCTGGCCGCCGTGGAGACACAGACAGCATAGGCGCGGCAGAGAGGAGACGTGGTCTCGCTCATCTCCTTCAGTGTAGCCTGTGTCTGACGAATGGCCTGTCTGGCCCGGGGAATCCGGTCCAGAGACAGGTTCGCGTAGCCGTAGAGCCAGCAGGCGGAGAGGCGCAGGGCGAGATCAGGATGAGTGAGGTATTCCTCTACGAGATCTGAGGCGGTCGCCGCATGGCCGCTGAAATAATGATATTCTGCCAGGGCGATCTGGCGGGCCTCCGACTCCTCCATCCGGAGGGCGGTATCCCTGGCTGTCCCGGGCGAATAAGCGGAGTTCAGCAGCGGCATGGCTGCGCGCAGAGATTGATCTTCCATTTCCTGAGACCTCGATTCATCCTTCGTATGGTGACATACACACATGATAAAAGTATACGTCAAAATGCAGGAATTTTCCAGCGGAGCAATGAGAATTTATACATTTTTCAGAGAATCCGCGGGCGTCGGAGAAATCTCTGAGAAAGTTTACACAGACTTTACATAGAATACCCCGCGATTTTACACACCCCTGCTACGCTCTGTCACGTATAAACAGAGAAGAGATGGAAATAAAATAGAAGCAGGAGGGATATAGAAGCGCATGGATTTTTTTGATATACTGAGCATGATCGGGGGACTGGCCCTGTTTTTATACGGCATGAACGCGATGGGGGATGGTCTGGAAAAGGCCTCCGGGGGACGGCTGGAGCGGATCCTGGAGAAACTGACCTCGAATCCCATACGTGCCGTTCTTCTGGGGGCGGGGGTGACGGCGGTGATCCAGACGTCGTCGGCGACCCCCGCAAT
>JAJQCL010000245.1:0-6461 GCA_021202715.1 Lachnospiraceae bacterium | reverse complement strand
CATGGGCGCCAATGTGGGTACCACGGTCACGTCCTGGATCCTGAGTCTGTCGGGGATTGAGAGTGACAATTTCTGGCTCCAGCTGTTGAAGCCGAGCTCCTTCGCCCCGGTGCTGGGCATCGTCGGCGTGGTGCTGATGATGTTCCAGAAAGGGGAGAAAAAGAAGAACATCGGGCAGGTGCTCATCGGCTTTGCCATCCTCATGACCGGGATGGATGCCATGAGTTCGGCCGTGAAGCCGCTGGCGGATGTGCCGGAATTTACCGGAATCCTGACTGCTTTCTCGAATCCGATCCTGGGAATGCTGGCCGGGGCGCTGCTGACAGCCGTGATTCAGAGCTCCTCTGCTTCCGTGGGTATCCTGCAGGCTCTCTGTGCCACGGGTGCTGTCAGCTATGGGACGGCGATCCCCATCATCATGGGGCAGAACATCGGGACCTGCGCTACGGCGCTGATCTCCGGTGCGGGCGCCTCGAAAAATGCCCGACGGGCCGCTTTGGTGCATCTGTATTTTAATGTTATCGGTACGGCGGTCTTCATGGTGATTTTCTATGCGGTCAATGTCTTTGTTCACTTTGAATTCCTGGCGGATCCGGCGAACGCGGCGGGGATCGCCGTGGTCCACACGGCTTTCAATCTGGCGGCGACGCTCGTTCTGCTGCCCTTCTCCCGCGGGCTGGAGCGGCTGGCCATTCTCAGCATTCCGGATGATGAGCAGCCGGAGGAGCTGCGCGAATTTCAGCTGTTGGATGATCGTTTCTTAAGCAAACCCGGCTTCGCCGTAGAGGAATGCCGCCAGGTGACGATCCGCATGGCGGAGCTGACGCGGCGGGCCATCGACGGGGCGTTCGATCTCGTGGAAGGGGAATACTCCGAGGAGAAGGCGCAGGAGATTCAGGCATTGGAGACGAAGATTGACCGCTATGAGGATGAACTGGGAACCTATCTGGTGAAAATTTCCCGGCATTCCCTTTCCCGGGAGGATAACTGTACGGTTTCCATCCTCCTTCACAGCATCGGCAACCTGGAGCGCATTTCCGATCACGCGGTGAACCTGATGGAGTCGGCCCGGGAGCTCCACGAGAAGGACATCCATTTCTCCGCGGAGGGGGCGGAGGAGCTGCGCATCTTCACCCGTGCGCTGCGGGATATCGTGGATCGGGCGCTTCGCACTTTCATCGAGGCCGATCTGACGCTGGCGGCCACCGTGGAACCGCTGGAGGAGACGATCGATGAGATGAATGATGCGATTATGCTGCACCATATCGAGAGACTGAAGAGCGGCGAGTGCACCATCGAGTCGGGCTTCATCCTTCAGGATATTGCCAACAACTACGAGCGGGTGGCGGATCACTGCTCCAATCTGGCCGTGTGTCAGCTGGAGGTGCGCCAGGGAGATTTTGATACGCATGCCTATCTGCATGAGGTCAAGGCGACAGATGATGAATTCAAACGGCAGTTTGACGCATTTTCCGAGGAGTATCGACTGGGATAAACGGAGCCGCGGCGGTGCGGCCGGAGAAAGAAGGGAGGCGCACAGATGGACTGTGTGTATATTGTGGAAGACGATCAGAACATTCGTGAGATTGAGACATTTGCCCTGAAAAACAGCGGCTACCATGTGCTGGGATTCGAGACGGCGAATGAATTTTTTAAGGCGGTCAATACCAGGATCCCTGATCTGGTGATTCTGGATATCATGCTGCCTGACGAGGACGGGCTTGCGGTGCTGAAGAAGCTGCGGGGGCGGCCGGATACCAGGCGTCTGCCGGTGATGCTGGTCACGGCCAAGCAGCAGGAGATCGACAAGGTCAAGGGCTTCGATCTGGGGGCCGACGACTATATGACCAAGCCCTTCGGCGTCATGGAAATGATCGCCCGGGTGAAGGCGCTGCTGCGGCGCAGCAAGGGGGAGAGCGGCGAGAAGATCTTAAGCCTCGGGCCGGTGACTCTGGACGGGGAGAAGCGGCAGGCCACGGTGGAGGGGCATCCGGTGGAGCTGACCTTTAAGGAGTACGAGCTCCTGCAGCTCCTTCTGCGCAATCAGGGCATCGTACTGAGCCGTGATCAGATCATGGACCGGGTGTGGGACGGCTATGAGGGCGAGTCCCGGACTCTGGATATGCACATCAAATCGCTGCGTCAGAAGCTGGGCGAGGCCTCGGGCATGATCCGCACCGTGCGCAATGTGGGCTACATGGCTGAATGGGAGGAGCAGCAACCGGAATGAAAAAGAGACTCAACTGGCAGCTGATGGGCATTTCCCTTCTGGGGATCGTCTGTACCACGCTGATTCTGTCTGCGGTATTTTTCGGCCTGTATCGGGAGCAGGTGCTCTATGATCTGAAGACGGATGCCCATATCCTGAAATATGCCTGGAGCAGTGAGACAGAGGAGAAGCTGGAGGCGGACGAGGCCCTGAAGGATTTCCGGATCACGGTCATTGACGCGGAGGGAAATGTGCTCTTTGACAGCAACGCGGATACCGTGGGCATGGACAATCATCTGGATCGTCCGGAGGTGGAGGAGGCTTTTGAGGCCGGGGATGGTCTCTCCATCCGGGAATCCCGCACGATGGGGAAGAATACCTACTATTATGCGATCCTTCTGGAGGACGGTTCGGTCCTGCGGGTCGCCACCGAGGCGAGCAGCATCTGGACGTTTCTGCTGCACGCCGTGCCGCTTCTTTTCCTGCTGCTGTGTCTGGTCTTTATTCTCTGCCTGGCTGCGTCCCGGGTGCTGACGCGCCGTCTGGTGGCGCCGATCGAGTCGCTGGCCAGGGATATGACCAATCAGGAGGCAGTGCCGATTTATCAGGAAATGGAGCCCTTCGTGGCGACCATCCGCAAGCAGCACGAGGAGATCCTGCGGGCTTCGGATATGCGCCGGGAATTCACGGCCAATGTTTCTCACGAGCTGAAAACGCCGCTGACCGCTATTTCCGGCTATGCGGAGCTGCTGGAGAACAATCTGGTACCTGCGGAGGAGGTCCCGCATTTCGGGGAGGAGATCCGGGCCAGCGCGGCTAGGCTTCTGGCACTGATCGATGATATCCTGCGTCTGTCACAGCTGGAGTCGCCGGTGCAGGAGATCCGCTATGAGGCGGTGGATTTGTGGCAGGTGACCCGGGATACGGTCGAGGAGATGCGGATCAGCGCGGAGCGGGAGGAGGTTCAGCTGACGGTCTCAGCCAGGGTGAATTGTGAGATCTGCGCCAACCGGCAGATGATCGAGGAACTGGTGACGAATCTGTGCAGTAATGATATCGGTTACAACTACCGCGGCGGCAGCGTCTTTGTTTCAGTCCTTCCCGGGAAGGACACGGTGACCCTCAGCGTGCAGGATACGGGCATCGGCATCCCCGAGGAGCAGCAGGAGCGCATCTTCGAACGGTTTTACCGCGTGGACAAAGGGCGTTCCCGCACCGTCGGCGGCACCGGCCTCGGTCTGGCCATCGTCAAGCACATTGCGGCGCAGCACGGCGCCGCCATCACGGTGCGCAGCGAAGTGGGGAAGGGCTCCGAGTTCCGCGTAGTGTTTCCGAGAAGGATTCCCGGACAGACGCCGGAGGCGAAGGAGAAAGCCGACATCTGAAAATATGTATGGCAAAGAGAGCAGACGCAGCACTGCTCTTTTTTGCGTAAAATCCGGGTTTTGGCATTGCCTGCTTTGTGGGAAACAGCTATACTGTAATGGCCGAAAACAATGATGCAAAAACGGCCTGAACGGTTTGCATTACGCAGGAAGGAGGCGGTGGCGTGAAGAACTGGAAACGGATTTTTCTGATCGGGGGCCTCGTAGCTCTTTCCTCGCAGCTTTACGTCAATCTGTTCACAGACAGCTTCCGCATCTCGGGGGCGATCGTCCTGCTTCCGGTGCTGCTGGTGACGGTGGGCCGGGATCTCTCCTCTCTGATGATCATCTTCGTCTATTTCCTTGTCTTCCGCGTGCTGGGCAGCAACTATGACGCCGCCGTCATGACCTCCGGTTTCTGCGGCTTCGGCATGGGCGCGACGCCCAACGCCATGGCCAACATGCAGGCCATCACCGACAAATACGGTCCCGCGCCGACGGCTTACTTCGTGGTGCCGCTGGTCGGGAGCCTGTTTATTGATTTCGTGAATGCACTGATTATTACCGGGTTTATGACGGTGCTGGGGTAGAACGGGATTGCGCGGTCGGTTCCCTCAGGTCAGAGGGAGCCGCTCGCGCAGGAAACGCCGCAACAGAAAGGCAAGGAAGTAAGGAAAGGTATAGAACTGCCCATTGCAGCCGATGTTTCGATTGGCGAATTTTATGCCATACTGTACATCGGTGTATTTCTTCCCGGTGATGATTTTTGTCAGAGAGGCTGCGCGGTTGTCCTCTGCCTTTACTTCAATGGGGACGAGAGAATTTTTGTCTCTTACCAGAAAATCCAGTTCCAGTGAACCGCGTTCATTGCGGAAGAAATACAGCTCGTACCCCTGCTTCACCAACATATCTGCGATGATATTTTCATACAAAGCCCCTTTATAAATGTTGAAATTCTGGTTAAAGCGGAGATCTTCCTGCGCCTCCTCATCCAGCGAGCCGATCAGCAGACCGGTATCACGGAAGTAAATCTTATAGAGGTTTGGATTGGAATTGCCCTTCAGCGGCAGCTCCGGCTGCTGCAGACAACAGCATACGCTGATAATCCCGGCATTGTCGAGCCATTCCACGGTACCCACATATTCCCGGTTGCGGGCATTTTTTGCCACCTTGGATATCTGAAATCGTTTATTATCCTGTCCCAGAAACATGGGAATCTTCCGATATACATTCAGAATTCTGCCTTTGTTCAGACCACCGGCGTATTTGGTGATGTCTTCTTCATAGTCAAGAAGAATCTGACGCTGCATCTTCAGGGTGCCACTGTAGTTTTTCTTTGTGACAAAGGAAAAGACAATAGCCGGCATACCGCCGAGTACCATATACTCACGGAATGCTTCGAGCATCACAGAATATTCGGTGGAGGAGAGGGGCGTGACAGAAAGCATCTTCTGATACATTTCCTCAATCTGGCTTTCGTGATATCCTTTTGCCCAGAGGAATTCCTCGAAATCAAGGGAATACATCTCACAGTCTTCCTTGTTCCCAACACTGTTGGACTCGATTTCCTGATAATGGATGCCCATCAGCGAACCGGAGCAGATCACATCGTACCGCCCGTCTTCCCGGAATGCTTTCAGACTTGTGGCACAGTTTATGCAGTCCTGCAGCTCGTCGAAGAAAATCAGAGTCTTGCCGGGAACAAATTCCAGATCCGGATTTCGCAGGGAGATGTTTCGGATGATCGTATCTACTTCAAATCCATCATCGAAAATACTGCGGTATTGCTTTTGCAGGGTAAAGTTGATCTCGACCAGATATTCATAGTAATTTTTCGCAAAATGGCGGATGGTCTCTGTCTTGCCAACCTGCCGGGCTCCTTTAAGAATCAGAGGCATATGATCAGGACGCTGTTTCCATTCTGCCAGAAAAAGATCTGCTTTTCGTTTCAAACGATCCATTGTTATAACTCCCTTTTTTTTATAATTTCATTCTATCACAAAAATACAGGGTTTTTAAAGGGGGATTTTCACAAAATTACAGGCATTTTTCGCTGAAAAATCACATTTCTGCATTTTTGGCAGGAACGTCTTCTCCTTCCCGGAATTCCGGTCCGTCTGTCAGGTAGCGGTCAGGCGGGCAGCCGTAGAACTTCTCAAAGGTCTTGATGAAATGGTAAGTGTTGTTGAAGGCCAGCTTCGGGGCGATCTCCTCAGCGCGTAAATGCTGATCAAGGATGTAGGTGCGGGCCTGGCGCATCCGGCAGTAGATCAGGTAATGGATCGGCGAAGTGTGGTAGGTCTTCGTGAAGACGCGGAAGATATGGGACTGGCTCAGATGGAATTCCCGTGAGACATCTTCCATCGTCACCGGATTGCCGATGTTCTGCTGCAGATAGGTGAGGATATCGTTGGCGTAGACCGGCGCGCTGGTGGGAATGGTCTGACCGCGCTGCAGCAGCTCTTCGGCGGCCAGCTGCAGGGCGGGCTGGAGGAGGGACTGCGTGAGATCATCAATCTTGCCGCTGTGCTTCTGCGACTGATCGAAGGCCAGGTCGATCAGAGAGCAGATTGTCGGAACGGACGCTGCTTCGGGGACGATCGTGGTGGGGAGGGCCTGGAGCCGCTCCCAGAGAGGGATGTTCTGCCGGGAGGCGCGAAAGCGGACGGAGTAGAAGGAAAAAACGGAGGAGGTCGTTTCAGCGTCTGTATAGCAGTGTGCAATGCAGGGAGGAACGAGGCAGAGGCTGCCAGACTGTATTGTCTGTATATAACCAGGCAGATTCAGGAGGCCGGTTCCGGCAGACAGGAAGAATAGTTCATATTCATCTTCGTGAAAATGCGGGTACTGTGTCCAGGGAAACGCCTGCGCCATATATCCCAGCTGCG
>JAJQCL010000150.1 GCA_021202715.1 Lachnospiraceae bacterium | reverse complement strand
AACAAGGTTACTGATAACCGTACGCAGTCTCCGACGTCGAACTTTATGTCTTGATTGCGTTCCTCGCCGCGCCAGTGATTCCTGGCCGATCATTCGGAGAATGTTGTAAGCAAGAATGGTGAGTTCTATGACCAGCGCGTTCGTTGCAAATTTGCCGAATGGAAGACGTTCTACATCCATATCCGTCTTGATTTCGCTATGATACTGCTCGCACTCGCCATGGGCGTGATAGAGCCCTATGACTTCCTTGTCGGTCAAATCGGTGTTTGTCCACCAGGTATTTGCTTCAATATCAGGTGGCATCAGAAACTGACCATGCTTGTCGATGTTACGCTCGATGATCTCATAACCGGCACGAACAGTGACAGTTTTGTTTAAACCGTCTTCCGTCTGATAATTTACAGGCTTCCGGTCGCTGCCGATATATACCCTTTTTCCTTCGCGCGGTACGGTAACGTTTTGTGAATGCTCCTGTGCCATTTCAAGCCGGGCTTCCGGACTTTCCCTACGGAGATTCCTCTTGATAATGAAGTAACAGCCTGCTTCAAGAAGAATTCCGATATTTTCGGCAGCATCGTTACCGGAATCCAAACGAATCAGCAGAGGCTCTGACGTAATCTGACGGCATAACTGGATGGTCTCTCGCAGAAATTCAGGTGTGTTGCGCTGGCAATGCTGTTTTCCCTCGCGGAGTTCCGCATTAATGAGAAAACCTTCCGTTCCGATGTAGGCCATAATAGGAGCATATCCATCATAGCCCTTATAAGTGCGGGATACTCCCTGCTTATGGGATTTGGAGTTGTCAAATGGGGTAACATCAATATCTACCGGTACAAACCCATTCGGCAGTTTAGATGGTACGATTCCATTGGAGCGGAGCATTTCCATATTTTCCTGCAGGATCGGTTGACGCATGGAATCCCCGATATCATCCATTCTTTGACGAAGTGTCTCCTCCGAGGGAATGGCGCGGGTGATGCCGAGGGAATACTGGTAAAACTCCTTGTAATCGTCTAAATCATGAACGGCCTCGTACTGAGGTTTGCCCATACAGAGCTGTCCGATATAGGTGAGGAGAATGTCACCATTTTTTATCTGGTGCTGAGATCTGTTCGGAGTAACATCCATGCGATTGCAACGCTTCACAAAATCGCTTTTCCCAAGGATAGCTCCGACCACAGCAAGACCACTTGCGGGGATGATACGTTCATTGCTTGTTTCAATTTTTATAGTCCTCATGGTAACATCTCTCCTTCGTAGATTCAATTCTACAAGAGGATTATACCACGGAACTCTTTTCACCCAATGGGTGAAAACAAAATAATTGCAAAAAATATTGAAAATCATTGGTTTTATTGGCATTTCTGTCGATTGAGACCATTGAGTTTCACGGAATCAGGTATACATTATATTTATAACCGAATCCAGTAACTCGAAGCAAGGTGTGTAGACAGGATATACATTTATCGCAAAATGTCACCTTTGATTCCTCGATCATATTTTTTCTTCGGCATCAAGATTATGTCTGCCCCGTCTTACGTACACGGACTGGTATGGGACAGATTTTTCCCGGCTTATTTCTCCGGGAAATTTCCCGCAATGGGAATTTTTCTCTTGCATATTTCCCGGCATGTGGTAGAATAAAAACGCATATGATTCGTTGCAAGTGTCCGTCCCTCACGGGGATGGGTGAAAAGGGAATCCGGTGTGAATCCGGAACTGTCTCGCAGCTGTGTGCGGTATGGGTTCTTCGATAACCATTGTCCGATCGGATGAGAAGGGAAGACCTCGAAGCCGTCAGTCAGAAGACCTGCTTGCAATAAGATTTATCGATGACCCACCTAGATGGCAGATAGATGTACGTTTTCTTTGTATACCTATACCCTGCGGTGAGCAGGGTATTTTTTATCATATAAAAAGAGTCTCGTACCTTTCCTATATGATAAAAAGCCTCCGATATTCCCGGGTCGGAAGCATATGCCCCGGTTGGAAGCGCCGGGTCCGACAAAGCCTTCTACTTCTTTATCTCTATACAAAGAAAACCCTGGTCTGGATCGCCAGGGTTTTCGCTTTCTTAAAAAGTTCTGCGGCCGCTTCCTCTACTTCTTCAATCCGCAGGCTTTCGCCAGTTCGGCAAACGCGGGCAGGGAATTGCAGATGGTCTCATAGGAAACGCAGTAAGCCAGCCGCACATAACCGGGGCAGGCAAAGGAAGCGCCGGAGACTACGAGGATGTTGAACTCCTTGGCCTTCTCGCAGAACGCCCGGTCATCCTCCATCGGCGACTTCACAAAAAGATAGAAAGCGCCCTGCGGTTTGATGCAGTCGAAGCCCAGCTCCGTCAGGCCGTTGTACAGCGCGTTCCGGTTCCGGTCATAATAGTCCACGTCACATTTCTCATCGATGCATTTCTCAATCACCAGCTGCATCAGCGAGGGGGCATTCACCGCGCCGCTGACCCGCGTAGCGATGGAGGCGGCGGCAAACACCGCCTCGGAATCCTCCAGCTCGTCCGGAATCACCAGATAGCCGATGCGCTCGCCGGGCAGGGAGAGCGATTTGCTGAAGGAGTAGCCGACGATCGTATTGTCATAATATTTCGTAATGTAGGGCACCACCGCGCCTTCATAGACCAGCTCCCGGTAGGGCGCGTCGGAAATCAGGAAGATGGGGCTCCCGAAGGCCTCCTGCTTGCGGTTCAGAATCTCGGCGATCTTCTGAATCGTCTCCTCGGAATACACAACGCCGGTGGGATTGTGGGGGGTATTGACGATGACCGCACGGGTCTTCGCCGTGATTTTCTCCTCGAACTCCGCCAGATTGGGCTGGAAGGTCTCCGTGTTCGGGGAGATCACGACCAGCTTTCCGTCGTAGTTGCTGACATAAGCCCCGTACTCCAGGAAATAGGGAGCGAAGACAATGACCTCCTCACCAGGATTAAGCAGCGTTTTCAGCGCCACGTTGAGGCCGCTGGCCGCACCCACGGTCATGATGATATTGTTCTCATGGAACTTCGTCCCGAAACGGCGGTTGAGGGAATCCGCCACGGCCTTCCGCGCCTGCGGGAAGCCCGCGTTGCTCATATAACCGTGAACGAAATTCGGATCCTCGGTGTCAAGAATCTCCTGAATCGCCGTCTTCACCGCCGCCGGCGCCGGGACATTGGGGTTACCAAGGCTGAAATCATACACCTTGTCGGCGCCGTACAGCGCCCGCAGACGATTTCCCTCCTCGAACATGGCCCGCACCGCGGAATTGTTCTCAACCAGTGGTCTCATTTTCTCAGAAATCATGATGTTCCTCTCCTTTTAAAAATCTGTTGATAATTTTCTCTGTGATGTCGGCGGGCAACAATACTCACGCCTGCATGCACGGATTTTCTCTTTCCGGTTTCTGCCCTGCTATTTTTCTGCGAGAATCCCCTCAATCTCCTCCGGCTGGAAGAGGTACGCCGTATTGCAGTAATCACACCGAGCCTCCACAGGCTCGCGGTCGGCGATGAGGCTGCGCAGATCCTCCTTGCCCAGACTGATGATGGCATTCGCGATCTTCTTCCGGCTGCAATCGCAGGAAAAAGCCACCGGCATCCGGTCCAGCACTTCCAGATCAAATTCTTCCAGGACATACGACAGGATCTGCTCCGGACTCATGCCCGCATCCAGCATGCTGGTAACGGAATCGATCTCGCCGATGCGGCGCTCCAGACGATCGATCGTCTCCTCATCGACATCAGGCATCAGCTGCAGGATGAAACCGCCCGCCTGGCGGACCGTGTTTTCACGGTTCATCAGCACACCCAGCCCCACCGAGGAGGGCGTCTGCTCCGAGGCGGCGAAATAATAAGTCAGATCCTCGGCGATCTCGCTGGTGACCAGCAGCGAAGTGCCGACATAGGGCTCCCGCAGGCCGATATCGCGGGTCACGGTCAGAACACCCTGTCCCACAGCGCCCGCCACATCGAGCTTCCCCTTCGCGTTGGCATGAAGGATCACCTGCGGCACCGCGGCGAAGCCCTTCACGCGCCCGTGGGCATCCGCCACCACAGTCAGCGCTTTCACCGGCCCGTCGCCGTTGATCTTCAGCGTGAGACGGTCCCGGTCACCCTTCATCATGCTTCCCATCATCGCCCCCGCCGTCAGCAGGCGGCCCAGGGCAGCCGTCACTACCGGGCTCGTGTTGTGACGCTGTCTGGCCTCCTCCACGGTATCCCGTGTGGTGGCTGCGAAGGCGCGGATCTTCCCGTCTGCGGCGATGGCCCGCACCATATAATCGCTCATTGCTTCGTCTCCTTCCTCTTCCCACGGCGCCAGGGCATCCATCCCATGCACTGGCCGGATGCACCGTCGCATGTGCCTGTTTCCGATTACACGCGGCCGCTTTCTTTCCCCCGCTCCCGCGCGATGCAGTACACCCGGTGCGTGTCCGCGTCCGGTTCCCGGTCCGTTCCCGCCTCATACGCCGCGAGGAACTCCATCCCCGCTTCTTTGATGACGGCGATCATTTCCGGAAGCGTGTAGGCCCGCTGCTCATGCACCTCGCGGATCCTCTGATAAAGCGGTTCTCCTTCCTGCGCAGAGGTATCGGCCCGCCGCAGCTGTCCGTGGTCCTCGATCCAGTCCGGCTCTGCTTCCTCCTCCACAGGGAGAAAAAATGTCACCCGGTGCTCGTTCATCCGTGTCTCGCCGTCGTACTCATTTTCCCAGATCATGGTGATATCGTCCTGCTCCTCCACGATCGGCACTTCCCGCAGGGGGCTTTCATACTCCGCCGGAGTATTAAAATCGAAAACGAAAATGCCCCCGGGATCCAGATAGTTATTGACCAGGCGGAAGACCTGCACCAGGTCTTTCCGCTCCGTGATATAATTCAGCGAATCACAGATGCAGTAGATCGCCGCCACGGTCCCGTAAAGCTCAAACTCGCGCATATCCTGGTTCAGGTAGAGGATGTTATGCCCGGATTCACAGCGCTTATCCAGCGCTTCCGCCAGCATGTCCTCCGAGAGATCCACGCCGATCATGTCATAGCCCCGAGCCGCCAGGCGCTCCGTCATCGTCCCGGTACCGCAGCCGCGCTCCAGCACCAGCCCCTCCGTCACGCCGTGCTCCGCCAGCGTTCCCGCCAGCGTCTCCTCCCACAGATCGTAGGGCCCATTGTTCATAAACCGGTCGTAGACCTCCGCGAAACCCGTGTACGCTTCCATGGGCGCCTCCCCCCCGGCGAGCAGAAATCCCCGCGCCGCGAAGGTTCTCCGGTGCAGGACTTTCGTTTAATTCTGTTTCTTTCTTCTTATTTCTGATGCTTGTTGACGATCCGTGTCTCATAGCTGCCGTCGGCCAGATCGATGAAACGGACGAACAGGGAAACCTTGTTGTCCTCGTTGAGGCTGTCCCACACCATGTCCGTAAAGGAATCGATGTCGCCGCGGATATCCACGAGCTTGGGCTCGCCCTCGAAGCTCGGCAGCGGGCTGACGTTTTCCTTATAAGTATGGATAAAACGACCCTGACCGGCCACCGCGCCGTGATAGGCGAAGGTGTAGCGGCTGCAGGTCTCAGGATCTCCGTTCACGGTCTTAAGAATGGACATCGCATAGTTATATTCGTTGTTCTCGATGTGCATGATGCCGGAGATGCGGGGCGTGTAGTTGGGGCCGTCCGGCTCGAACTCGCGGCTGCGCAGGGACTGCTCGAAGGTCAGCTGGTGATCCATCCCCTCGTAGATCGTGTCGGTCTGGTCGCCGTTGGTCACGATCGTCTTATTGCCCAGAACACGGACCGGTGCGTAAATGATCAGGCTGGGGTCCTCCATCTTGCTCGGGTCAAAGGCCTCGGTGCGGATGCCCTCGCCGTCCTCGACGAAGATGCGGTTGCGGCTGTTCTCACTCCGCCCCATGATAAAATACGCCGTCACGGCCTTCGTCCCATCCTCGCTGCGACCAATGACGATGCCGCGGCCGGGGTAGGTGTTCTCTCTCAGTTCTTTCTCCAGGGATAAGATCTCCATGTTGTCTCCTTTTTGATACCGTTTTATTGCACATGTTCTGCGGTACTATGACTTGCAGATCACCCGGCGCACCAGACGCCTGTCCGGTGATCTCCTCCTCTTTGCGTCTCCTAACATCTATATCATAAAAATCTCCCTCTGACAAGGGGCGCTTCCCGAATTTGCCGGAAGATACAGCCGCAAAGCAGTTGTCCGCTGCCATCATTCCTTCCCGTGCTTCCATGATTCTTAAAAAATCGTGAAGAAGGTTGCATTCGTTTCCGATTTGTTCCATAATATCGTGCGTACGCTTTTCATGACCAAGAATACTTTGTCTGAAGAAAAGAGGTTTTCCCATGTCTGTTATCAGCAGTTATCTGGGACCCGTCCAGAGCGCCCTGCTTGTTTTTCCTGTGCTGGCGCTCGCACTGACGTTTCCTATATTATTTTTGAGTACCGCCACTACGGAGCCATCCCCATCCTGCGGACGGTGATCGTCTACACCTTTATTCTCTACCTGATCAACGTGTATTTTCAGGTGATTCTGCCGCTGCCGGACCGGGATACGGTGACCGCGGCCACCGCCTCCGACCTGCAGCTGACGCCGCTGAATTTTCTGCGGCAGATCCGGGCCACGACGAATTTCAGCTTCCATAATAAGAGCACCTGGCTCCCTACGCTGAAGAATTCCTATGTGTATCAGGCCATCCTCAACGTGGCGCTGTTTTTCCCGCTGGGCGTGTATCTGCATTATTACTTCCGGCGGGGCTTCTTCGCGGCGCTGGTGATCTGCTTCCTGGGCAGCCTGTTCTGCGAACTGACACAGCTGAGCGGCCTCTACGGCTACTATCCCTTCCCCTACCGCACCTTCGACGTGGACGACCTGCTGCTCAACACCTGCGGCGGCCTGCTGGGCTGGATCTTCTCACCGCTGATCTGCCTGATCCTCCCTTCCCGGGAGCGGATCGACGGAGCGGCCTATAAACGGGGCGAGACGATCCCGTTATTTCGCCGCTTTCTGGCCTTTGCCGTGGACTTCGCCCTGATCTCCGCGGTGCAGTGGCTGATCTCCCTGGTGATCCCGGAGACGGCGGGCGGACACGCCGTGGAGCTCGTACTCAGCATCGCTCTCACCATCGCCTACTTCACAGTCATCCTGACCGTCACCGACGGCTACACCGTGGGCAAGGCCCTCTTCCGGCTGCGGCTCTCCGACGACCACGGGAAGTCTCCGCTGCTCTCCCAGTATCTGATCCGCTATGCCCTCCTCTCGCTGCTCGTCGTC
Source organism: Lachnospiraceae bacterium (assembly GCA_021202715.1). Taxonomy (GTDB): domain Bacteria; phylum Bacillota; class Clostridia; order Lachnospirales; family Lachnospiraceae; genus UBA3305. The sequence continues at coordinate 5,511 of JAJQCL010000150.1, read as the reverse complement.
CACCTGCCGCAGTACTGGATCCTCTGCCGGGAAATGATGCAGGTCACCGAGGGAAGCGTCTTCTATTTCTGGAAGAATTTTCAGTCCCTCTCCCAGATCCTGGCCGCCGTCTTCATCGTCGAGCTGGTGTACCGCGCCATCACACACAACCGGGTCTTCTTCTATGAGAAGATCAGCCGCACCCGGAATGAGAGCACGGTGGTGAGTTCCTGATTTTGTTGATTACGGGAAAAGATGGCTCCCCTGACAAGGGGAAGCCTTGAAAGTTTCCAAAATCACACACCGTCGTACCGCCTCTCCCGGTACAATTTCTTCATCCCAGCCAGACTAATCCAAACCGCACCCGCCAGCATCACCGCAGCGAGAAGCGCGATCGCAAGGATATTATCCACCATCAGGTATAACAGTCCCGCCATCACTGCCAAAATCACAATAAACACCATCCCAACCAGTGCGGAAAAGGGATTCTCCTGCTTCGCAGGGAACAGGATGCCAACCATGGTAAAGAATAGAATCGCACAGAAGATAGACAGATACATCTGAAATACCGTCCACAGAGCCCCGCCCAGCACAAGCTCCACGATTGCCACAGGGAGAGACAGAAGTCCGATATACGCGCTCTGTCCCCCCAGCAGATACAGATAGTCTCTGCCGATCGAATACTCTTTTTGCCGAAACATCTGTCTCAGAGACTCCGACTGCTCATAGGCGTAGATCCCGTCCACCGTCAGCAGGGTCAGCGCCATAGAAGCATAGTCAGATCCGCCGATCTTCAGAATCACATACAAAAATAAAGCGATAATGTAATAGCTGCAGAAATCCACCTTCCTCGCGGACGCATACATAATGGCCCGAAAACCATTCATTCTTCCCGCCCGTCTTCCGATACAAATATAGGAATTCCGGAAACTGCACACATCGGAAGGCAAATGAAGGATCAACGCGACCAGGATCAGGTTCATCAGAAGAAACAGGCCGGTCGTAAGCACGAACTCGATCTTTTCCATACAATAAGCAAAGAACACATAACGGCTGGTTTCTTTTCCGTCCTGATATCCAAACAATATCGTCTGAAGCATCTCAGGCAGCAGCACCGAATATATCGCATAGAAAAGCAGGAACAGAAAACAGAGAAGTAAAATATTTTCTATGCTTTCCAGTTCAAAGAAACGGATGACCGCAGCCAGAAGATTGTACACCAGTTCCAAAGCAAAAAAGGCGGTGATCCCCAGAAACAAAACATTGCAGATCACCCGGGGCAGCATCCCTATCCCATTGTGAAGCAACGCTGCAACGGACATCACGGAAGACAGAATCATAACAAGAAGCAGCGTCATGCTCATCTCATACACAAGAATAGCGGTATTCCGTTCCTTCTGCGTCACGGGCATTTGCTGTGTGACCGTAAGAAACATCCCTTTTTTCATAAACAGGATCTTCATAAACAGGAAGACAAGAAACGTGAGCATAATCACCGAGCAGCAATACGTATCCAATACTACCGTCGTCTGTTCTACCGTACTCCCCGCCGAGTGAAAAAAGGCCGTCATCAGAGCGATCAGATAAACCAACAGGACCATTGCCAGGCCTCCGATCAGATACCGGACAAACCGATAACTCAGGATCCCAAAATGAAGCACATTGCGGCTAAAAAACAGGTAAAACAGCCGGATCATCCGCCCGATCCGTTTACAGCTCATAGTTAGATTCTTCAAATCCGATCATCTCCTTGAATACCTGAACCAGCGATCTGCCCTTTTCCGTAAAAGGAAGATCCACCTCCGCAAATACTTTTCCGTCATTGATGAGCTCTGCGCGATCACCGATCCGCTCTGCCAGGAGCAGATCATGGGTGCAGAAGAGAACCAGCTTGCCCTTCTGCACCAGACGGCGCATCAGAACCAGACTCACTTCCCGGCCCTTAATATCAATTCCATTCAGCGTCTCATCAATGATAGTGATCTCTGCCTGAATCAAAAACGCTGCAATCAGCTGAATTTTCTTGATCATCCCGAATGAATAACGTTCAATAAGGACATGCACGCTTTCTTCCATCTCGTAGTACTGAAGCAGCTGTGCATATAAAGCCGGATCAACAGGAACCTCGTACATTCCGCACCACAGCTTCACGAACTCATCTCCTGTAAGAAACAGATGCAATTCATTGTCGCTCTGGAGATAGAGGATTTTTTTCTTTGCTGAAATACTTCGATTATCCTCCCCGAACACCGTGATGCTTCCTGTCTTCCTCTCCAGAAGGTCGAAAATCAGTTTGATCAGCGTCGTCTTCCCGCTGCCATTCGGTCCAGCCATGACCAGAATCACCCCGGCCCTTCCCGTAAAGGAGATATCTTTCAGCACATTTACTTTATTGTTATATCCAAAAGAGACCTTCTGTATCTCCAGTATATTTTCCTTCATTGCAGACTTCCTTTCCTAAGAGAATGGCGATCGGTTAGAATACATTCCCTGTATTTTCCTTTACATCGTCCCATCTATAAAGAGTTTTTCCCGTGAGATCCATGCATAAAAATCCGTGACATACTGCTCCTCACTCTCCGCCTGTTCTTCCTGCGGCAGCTCATAATATTCCTCACTCAGGAATTCATATCTGGAGACCTGAATACCATTCCGGAAATGAATCAGCGTGGGAACCCATTCGATCGAGAATTCTTCCAGGATCGCCTCATAAGCGGAAACATCTTCTTCCGATGCGTTTTCTGCTTTTGCTTTATTTCGATACTCCGTCAGATTTAAATAATACATACCGGTTTCACCGGAAGAAACATATTCCTCTAAAACAGGAAGAAAGCTCTGGCAATCCCGGCAGTCGTCCCGGCCAATGTACAGAAAAAATTCCAGCGTATCATCCAGCAGGGCATGCAGCTCCTCACAGTCAATTTCCGTAATTCCATTTGTTGAGGAGAAGACAGCGGATTCCGCATTGCAGGCACGGATCACATCTTCCTTTTCCATCTCTTCCCGATAGATGCAGACCGATCCATCCGCAACCACGATCAGAGCCGGTGCCTCGTCTACGTAAATCATCTCCCATTTCTCCGCCTCCTCGGCAGAGTCCAGATCCAGATACAAAACCTCCGCATCGATCTCCTGCGTTACCAGAACAAGCAACGACAGATATTCCTCATTTCCGTCATACGATTCCTGTCCGCAGTATATTACGATTCCTTCTTCCCTGTTTTCAATCCTGTCCGCCGCATCCGCTTTTGTGATTTTCTGTAAATGCTCCTCCCTCTTCCTCTGTTGTGAATAACAGTATATCGCCATGCCTCCCGCCAGGATCGCTACGCTGAGCAGCGCGATAGCAACAACATGTTTTTTTGCTCTCATCATGTTCCGTCCTTTTCATTCGGCAAGACCCAGAAAATATATCACATCCTGTTCCCCTATATTCTCATACAGCATTCCTTTTTTTTCACCTTTTTCATAATGAAGGATAAAGGGAACTCCTTCCACGCCAAACTCTGTCATCATTTCCTTCGTCAGTTCCTCTTCATCCACATCTACTGCATAGATTTTTATTGTCTCTGCCTGTGGATACTCATCCCTTATATTTTCAATATATTGCTTCAATCGGATACACGAAGCGCAGGTGGAACTGGTATAAACAACATAATACTCCTCTTCCTGTATCGTCTCTGTTTCTGACAATTTGATATATTCATATGTTTCGCTGTCTTCTCTCTGCGATTTCAGGCACAGAAGCAACACCAGAAAACCTGCCAGACAAAAGAGAAACACTCCGATCCATCTTTTTTTTTCAAAACCTCTCATGGGCTTCTCCCGATACATTTTAGATATAAAGAACGCTTTCACACATGAGGCAGAGAGAGCGGCTATCCGTCCCCCCTTTGTATAGAAGCGCATTCCGATAGAACGAGAAGAGGGCAGCACGTTCCTGCTCTCTCTCGTCCAACCTTCATCCTGCTATTTACACTCGGCTGTAACACTGACGCCCTTCTTGCTCCACTTCCAGTTGCCGGTAAATTTTTTCCCTTTATAAACCACACACCAAATCGTGAGGCCTGCAAAAACTGTGAAAGCAAGGCACATCAAAACCGCAAGCACAACCAGGAACCACCCATTGCACTCCACGATGGCATCCTCGAAGCTGGACTTCAGCATCATCAACCTGCACGCAATAGCGCCAAGTATCTGATCACTCATGCTCATAACCGCTCCCATATATTTCACCCCCTTCCATATATGACATGTTTATATGTTCAGTCAGGCTCCCGGGCGCCATTGACACTGAACTGCAGATTATATTTTCCGTGTAAGCAGTCCTTTTACAACCATTCTTCCATCTCCCAGCAATGGAAACAGATTAACAATATGAAACAGGTAGATTACCGCCACAATTTTGCACGTCTCTATATTGCACACGCCCCCCAAAACATACAGCAAGCCCCCCACAATCATACAGGCTCCCGGCCCGGCCACTGAGAAAAGAACCAGCTTCCCTCCTTCCAGCGCTTCCTCCGGTATGATGGAAATACGCAGCAAGGAACTCTGCACCCGAACCAGACGAATTCCATACCCTTTTAGTGCAAGAATATGAAAGTACTCATGTACCGCAAAAGACCCAAAAACTCCCAGAAACGCAATACTCAGAATAATCAGAGCCATCTGCCATGTCGCTATAATCCCCAGCAAGAAAGATTCCAGAAGAATAAGAATCGCCAGACCCCGAAACGGGAAAAGCACCATCTTATAAACCTCCCTGAATCTCACACGGGAGACATCCCATTCAGCCTCTTTTGCTTTCATCGATCAGCTGTTGCCGGTAATTCAGCAGATACTTGGTAAAATAATAGACTCCGAAGCAAAACAGGAACACAGTTCCAAACCAGAACAGGAACGGGAAGTAATCGCCCGTCAGTCCCATGGACAGAGAAACCGTTCCATCCACAGCCGTCGCGGATTCAAAGAAGATGGTATCAAAAAAGCATTTACGCAGTCCGTCGTCTCCGCCCTGAAACAGCATGCCTATAAAGGCACATGTCACTCCCACCGCCAACGTAATAACACTGACAGAAAAAGCGATCATGATTCCGGTAAAATTCTTCGAATGCCTCCACTTGTCAAAAAACTGCTCGTCCCGATTCATCGTTTCCTCCCTGCTGGCGTTCTTACCGCCATATTGATCGTACACTCATATTTTAAAAGTATTTCTGGTAAAGTGATACCATATGCTTGGAAAGCTTTCGTAAGCAACAGGTAAATTGTATTTATGCAATCTTTCTTAATCCTTTTCAAACCGCCCCATCTGTGGTATACTCTTTCCCATGCAAAAATTTTCACTTAATTCACCACTTAATAACTCGTCCGTTTAGTGGGGTGGTATCAGTCAATGATTACCATCCTATTTGTCATGCGCAAAAAACCAGCTGTGAATAGTAACCCTCTCCGAAAAACTTTCTTATTTTTCGCTTGACATTTCACTAAATTACTGTATCGTCTTCCACAAGTTCACTATCATTATAAACC
>JAJQCL010000126.1 GCA_021202715.1 Lachnospiraceae bacterium | reverse complement strand
GAGGAGTCTGGCCCGCGTTTGCGGTATGAAGTTACGCCGCAAAGTGTGAAGAAGCTTTCGGACGGCAGTTTTGTGATCGACTTCGGACAGGAAATCGTCGGGTGCCTGGAGCTGACGATCGACAGCTCGGCGCGGCAGAGTATCTCTGTCTGCTACGGAGAAGAGTTAAACAGTGACGGCAGTGTCAGGTATTCCATGCTGACCGGCAACGTCTATGCGGAAACCTGGACGCTGAAGAGCGGGAGCCAGCAGATATCCGGCCTGAACATGAAGGTTTTCCGCTATGTACAGATCAGCGGCTGTGCGGATGCGATCACGGCGGAAAATATCAGCGGATTCCAGATCAGGCAGGATTTTTCCGAGGATGCCTCTTCTTTTTCCAGTTCCAACAGTATCTTAAATGACGAGTACAGTCTGGCAAAATATACGATAAAGGCGACCAGTCAGAATCTCTATGTGGATACGCAGAGCAGGGAACGGCAGGACTACAGCGGAGATCTGCTGATCAATATGACGGCGGCCTTTTCCGTGGAAAGTGATTACGCGTTGGCGAAGCGTTCACTGGATTATGCCATAGCCAATCCGACCTGGCCGGCGGAGTACCTGCTGTACACGGTCATGGCGTCCTGGCAGTATTATCTTTATTCCGGGGACAGTGAATTCCTCGCGGAACACTACGCGGCGCTGCAGGCTGCGATGGAAGAGTTTCAGATCGCTTCGAACGGACTGGTGGAAAAACCGTCCAGAACGATTCTGGTGGACTGGCCGACGGCGGAGCGGGATGGTTATGATACGGAGAATTCATATTATAATACGGTGCTGAACGCCGTATATGCGGGCGCCTGTGAATCAATGGCGGATATCGCGGCAGTGCTTGGGTATGCTTCTGAGGAAACCGCTTATACGCAGGCGGCTGATTCCGTGAAGAACTGTATGATCGCGAAGCTGTATGACGCGGATGAGGGCAGGTTCCGGGATGGACTGACGGCTTCCGGCACGGCCGTCGATCACTATGCGCAGCAGGCCACGGCGTTTGCGCTGGCATATGGCGTCTACTCGGATCAGAGTATGGCGGATGTGCTGGCAGAGAGCATTTCGGAGGACGGATTGAATCAGACCAGTGTTTATGCAACCTATTTTCTGCTGCAGGGTCTGTACCGGAGCAATAACGGAACCCTGGCCAGGCAGGTTTTAAGCGATCCGTCCGTATATGTGGGAAGCCATACCTGGGCAAATGTGATGTACCGCGTGGGAGCGACCCTGGCGACGGAGGCGTGGGACAATTCCGTGAAGGCGAATATATCTTATTCCCATGCGTGGGGAAGTGCTCCGGGTACCTGGCTGGTGACAGGGCTGTTCGGAATCACGCCGACATCCGGCGGATATAAGACATTTGATGTAAAGCTGCAGCCGGGCGGCGTGGAGGAGGCCGCCGTGAAGGTGCCGACGCTGCAGGGCAGCATCGAGGCGTCTTATCAGATGGATGGAGACGGCGGCATCACTCTGGAAATCACCGTGCCGGCCAATACACAGGCGAGGATTCTGATCCCGGCGGAGTATGCGCAGAATACGGAGCTTGCGGTGGATGGAACATGGGTTGAGGCGGAGACAGCGGAGGAACTGTATCTCTGTGTCACGCTCGGCAGCGGGACGCACACTGTCTCCGGCGGCAGCGATAACTATGCGGATACCTCGGAATTAAAGCAGAACGAGAATGTAGTTTACCGGACATACGGCACTTCCTGGGGATCCTATGAGACCGACGGGAACCTGAGCGGAAGTACCGGGGACTCACAGGCACTGTATCGCCTGCGGGTGATACTGAACACGCAGATGTCCGGTGGAATCCGTTATTCTACGCATGTTTCAACCTATGGCTGGCGTGACTGGTGTTATAACGGCGGGGTTGACAGTGTCACGGACAAGATGATTCAGGCCGTGAAAATAGAACTGACCGGGAGCGCGGCTGACACCTGGGATATATATTATCGCGTGCACTGCCAGACCTACGGCTGGCTGGACTGGGCAAAAAACGGAGAGGCGGCTGGGACTGCCGGATTGAGCAAACGTCTGGAGGCGATCGAGATCGTGCTGGTGCCGAAGGGGGGATCCGCGCCGGGAGAGACCGGGTTGACTTATATTGAAGCAACGACATCGGGAGACAGCTTTGCAGTTCGCCGCGGAAATGTGTATTATTTTAAAAATTCGCTGCAGTCCGGGGACGCGGATACAGTGATCACTTACGGGAAGGCTTCTGATGAAGTGTATGTCGGCGACTGGGACGGAGACGGGAACGATACGCTCTCAGTGCGCAGCAGAAATATATATTATTTTAAAAATGATTTTTCCTCCGGGGATGCGGATCTGGTGATTACCTATGGGCGCAGCGCGGATGAGGTGGTGGTCGGCGACTGGGACGGAGACGGGATCGATACGCTGGCGGTACGCAGGGGGAATGTATATTATATCAAAAATTCCATTCAGCCGGGGGATGCGGATACTGTGATCACTTTCGGAATGAGTACAGATGAAGTGCTGG
>JAJQCL010000120.1 GCA_021202715.1 Lachnospiraceae bacterium | reverse complement strand
CCACGAAATCAGACAGCTGCGGCTTGCAAGCCGCATAATCCATCATGCCCAATTCCTCCACCTTCATCCCTTTCCGGGAAGCCAGACTTTCCAGCAGGGCGCGGACGATCTCCGGCGTATCGAAAAATCCGTGGACATAGGAGCCATATACATTTCCGGACCAGCCGCCGTCCTCCTTGGAGGTCCCGGTGACATCATCTGTCAATGTATTCAGTTCCTGCCCGGTCTCCCGCCAGGTGCTGACGCCCATATGGATCTCGTAGCCCTCCACCGGGCAGCCGGACAGGCCCGCCAGAGGACCGCCCGGTGCCGCGACCCGTCCCTCGACGCGGGTTCTCGTCTTCTCTCCGGCAAAAACGGTGTCCATGGGAAGCAGCCCCATGCCGCGCAGCGTTCCGCCTTCCTCGACGCCCTCCGGATCGGCCAGGGTCTCTCCCAGCATCTGGTAGCCGCCGCAGATGCCGAAGATCGGCGTACCTGCCCTGGCTTCTTTGAGCACCGCCGCTTCCAGGCCGCTCTGCCGCAGCCACAGCAGATCCTTCATCGTATTTTTCGTTCCGGGAAGCAGGATCAGATCCGGATTCCGCAGTTCTAAGACGCGCTGCACATAGCGTACCGTCACGCCCTCGATGCTCTCAAGACGGTTGAAATCCGTGAAATTCGCGATGCGCGGCAGACGCAGCACGGCGATGTCAATCTGTCCCTGCGCTGTCCGGTTCTCCAGCCGCTCCGAGAGGCTGTCCTCGTCCTCGACGTCGATGTGCATGTAAGGAGTCACCCCTACCACCGGGATGCCGCCGCTGCGCTCCTCCAGCATGACGATGCCGGGATCAAGGATCGTCTTGTCTCCGCGGAACTTGTTGATGATCATGCCGCGCACCAGCCGCTTCTCATCCTCCTCCAGAAGCAGGATGGTTCCCAGGAGCTGGGCGAACACGCCGCCCCGGTCGATATCACCCACGAGAAGCACCGGAGCCCTGGCCATTCTCGCCATGCCCATGTTGACGATGTCGTCAGACTTCAGGTTGATCTCCGCCGGACTGCCCGCTCCCTCGATGACGATGATGTCGTTCTCGCGCGCCAGGCTGTCGTAGGCCGCGAGGATATCCGGAATCAGCTGCTTCTTGTAGCGGAAATAGTCGCGGGCGCTCATATTTCCCCGGACTTCCCCGTTGACGATGACCTGAGAGCCCACATCATTGGTGGGCTTGAGAAGGATCGGGTTCATCCGCACCGAGGGCTCGCAGCACGCCGCCTCGGCCTGCATGACCTGCGCCCGGCCCATTTCCAGCCCCTCGCGGGTGATGAAGGAGTTCAGGGCCATGTTTTGTGATTTGAAAGGAGCCACGCGGTAGCCGTCCTGATGGAAGATGCGGCAGAGCCCCGCGGTCAGCAGGCTCTTCCCCGCGTTCGACATCGTTCCCTGGATCATCAGTGATTTCGCCATCACGCTCTCCTCTCTTTCTCCGCGATACGGGAAATTGCTTCCATGAGCTGTACATTCTCCGCATGGCTGCGCACTGCCACCCGGTAGTAGCCCTCCGTCAGGCCCCGGTAGTTCGAGCAGTCCCGAATCAGGATCCCTTCCTCCGCCAGCGCGGCGGCCAGTCCCCGTTCTCCCTCAAAGAAGACATAATTTGCCTGCGAGCCGAACACCCGCATACCGGCGTCGGTCAGGGCAATCTTTAACCAGGGTCTCTCCTCAGCCAGCAAAGCCCGGTAGCGGCACACATAGTCTGTCTCCCCCAGAGCGGCCAGACCGGCCTGCTGCGCGGGAATCGACACGCTCCAGGGCGGGTGCGCCGCCAGCAGTCGCTCCATGCGGCCCGCGTCGGCGGTCAGCGCATAGCCCAGCCGCAGCCCGGCCATCGCATAGAGCTTGGTGAAGGCCTTCAGGATAAACAGACAGGGGTACTGCGCCAGCTGCGGAACCAGCGTATGCGCCGCCGGATCCTCCAGAAAATCAATAAAACACTCGTCCAGGAGCAGACAGATGCCCTGTGCCTGACAGGTCTCAAGGATTTCCTGCAGCAGAGCCCGCTCCGCCGTCTGCCCGGTCGGATTATTTGGATTGCAGAGCACCAGCATATCCACGTCCTCTGTCAGAATAGAAAGGACGCGCCGATCATAGCGGAATTTCTCCTCCGCCCGCAGCGGGCAGAAAATGATCTCACAGCCTACCGCCTCCAGCGCCTGTGTGTATTCGTGAACGGTCGGCGCGAAGACGCCGGCGCGGCGCGGCCGCTCCGCCAGCGCCAGGGTGAAGATCAGATCGGGGGCGCCGTTGCCGCAGAGAACCTGCTTTTCGTGAACCTGCTCGCGCGCCGCGATCGCCCGGTTCAGAGCCTCACAGCGGATATCCGGATAGCAGTCGGCGTGAGCCGCTCCCTCCCGGGCCGCCCGGCGCACCGACTCCGGCATCCCCAGGAAATTCAGATTGGCCGAGAAGTCCAGCCGGACCTCCCGGCGGTAGATGTCCCCGCCGTGTTCATACATGGTGTGTCGCTCCTTGTTCTCTCTGTCGCTTATTCGGTACGCAGACAAATAGCATATCCGCCCTGACA
>JAJQCL010000076.1:1546-2578 GCA_021202715.1 Lachnospiraceae bacterium | reverse complement strand
CTCATGGGGCGCGAATCGTCTTCCAAAGAAGCGCTCTACCAGATGAATATATCCCGGCTCATACCGTCCGCCCATCAGTGCTTCGAGTGCTTTGAACACGCGCCAGGATTCATCGTAGCCCATCGTGTTCATCCCCGGAGCCTGCCGCATTCCGAAAGGAAGTGCCGGCGGATGAGGCGGTCTTCTTCTTGCGCCTCCCAGAGGCGGCGTCGGATGTCCTACCCCCGGTCCTGTCCTGCGGCCTCCGGCCGAACCACTCACACCGCCGCCCATTGGAGCGCGTCCAAGCGGGCTTACAGGCACACGTCCGCCTCCCGGAGCAGCTCCATTTCCTGCTGCTCCACATCCCGGACCAGCCTGAGGTGTCATTTTGCCGCCAATTGAACCGCCTTGCGAGCCCCTGCCGCCAATCGGGCTCCCCTGCGAACTCCTGCCGCTAACTGGGCTGCTCTGTGAATTCCGGCCACCTGACAGCCCGCTATGTGCATTTTTGCCGCCGGACGGGCTGCCCATGCCGCCGCCTCTGGAAGAGGCGCCTCCCGCTCTTCCGGAGCTGCTTCCTCCGCCCGCGCATTTCCCTGCGCCGGACATCGAATGTCCTCCTCCTGCTCTTTCTGCCATAATGATATCCCCCTTCCTAACCCGGACAAACCGGAATCAAAATCAGCGTTTCCGTTTTAAATTCCGGCATTTTTACATCTCCTTCCGCCCGCACCCAAGTACATAAGTCAGTATAACACCCTCAGAGTCAAAAAACAATCAGGCGTTTTCCTGTATCAGCACTTCACCGCTTCCTTACGCTCAGAAAATCCATAGGTTTCCAGTGCGTCGAACACCTCGTGCTCCGTAAAGCCAAAGCTGTCCTCGTACTGCTCCGTGGTAGTTGTCACGACCGCCAGATTGTTCAGATCTGAAAAGATCGACTCCTGCGTAATTCTCGTAATACCGGTCATCAAGCCCTTTCTCAAATAGGGATTGTCCTTAAACGCAGCGTGAAACATGCGGCAAATGTATTTAATGAAAGATACGGCG
>JAJQCL010000076.1:0-1536 GCA_021202715.1 Lachnospiraceae bacterium | reverse complement strand
CAATAATCAAATATTCTGTTTATTATATACAAGATTTCCCCGGCCGCCATCTACCCGCTGCATCTGCGGCGTCATCGCCTTCGCGATCAGGCCATGGGTTTCTCTGAAATCAAACGGTATGTCGTCCGTCCTGCCAGCCTTGATATCCTCACAGACCGCAATCACATCTTCGATGATCTCCTTATGGCCGTTTCCGTCCCCATGCGACAGATATACGGTATCAAATCTGCCCTTCAGCTTTTCATTCAGACATATTAAGCTCTCTTCGTATTCTGTGACAGTAGTCGAATAGGTGTCATACAAGAAAGTAAAGTAATTGCAGGCATCTCCGAGCAGAACCGAACGCTCCTCGGGAATCAGCATTACGACCGAGCCTCTGGTGTGCCCAGGGCAGGCAAAGATCTCAATATGGATCCCGCCCAGATCAAAGCTCATGCCTTCCTTCAGGTCATGAAAGCTCCCGCAGTCTGCCGCCGGAATCAGATCCTCCTCTGTGACCCCAAGCTCCGGCGAACACATAGACAGTCCATCGCACCGCATCCCGTAATCACTGTGCGACACGTAGATATAATCGTCCTCATGATTCATATAGACTGTATCAAACTCGCCGGCTCCCATTGCGTGGTCGACGTGCCCATGGGTCAGAAGCACCGTCACTGGCTTGTCTGTCAGCTGATCCACACAGCTTTTCAGGCTGCCGATCCCGCTCCCGGTGTCGAGAAGTGCCGCCTCTTTCTCTCCCTCTACCAGATACATCAGTTCCGTGGAAAAAGCATAAATCCTTGTCACATGCTCCGTCAGCTTTTCCGTTTTAAATTCCAGCATTTTATTATCTCCTGCTATTCCTTTGGTTATGATCTGTACATACCGGCCGCTTAAGATCGTGTTCAGTCGGCCACTGCGTTACAAAGTAAAAACCATGGTCACTTTCCCACTGTTTTATCATACGCTGCCTTCACCGCATCCATTGCGGCACTGCGGAACCCGGCTCTCTCCAGGGCATGCACACCCGCGATCGTCGTCCCGCCCGGCGAACACACCGCATCCTTTAAGGCACCAGGATGGCGGCCGCTCTCCTGTACAAGCGAAGCCGCGCCAATCAGAGTCTGGCATGCATAATCAATGGCTTTCGCTCTTGGAAGTCCACACTCCACAGCTCCGTCGGAGAGTGCCTCGATAAATAAATATACATATGCGGGCCCGCACCCGGATAGAGCGCTGGCCGCGTCAATCAGATGCTCCGCGATGTAATCCATTCGTCCGGTCGCAGACATGATCTGGTCAAATTGCTGCAGCTGCTTTTGGTTTACCTCTGGCGACGCGCATGCAAGCGTCATCCCCTTGCCAATCGAGACGGGCGTATTCGGCATGATCCGGATGACCGGGTACGCGCCTCCTGCCATTCGCTGAATGTCGGCGATCGTCAGGCCTGCCGCCATGGTGACCAGGAGTACCCCTCTTGCCCGTTCGGTTACAGACGCCCCGTTTCCAATTTTCTCGTTTTCATACTGCTCGTTTCCTTCCCCTTCCGATCCT
>JAJQCL010000231.1 GCA_021202715.1 Lachnospiraceae bacterium | reverse complement strand
ATCATGGAACGCTCTGATAAATCCGTCCCTGTCAGAATATTTCCCTCTTCCTCCTGTGCCTCGGCCGCTTTCTGCTTTTTCTCACAGTCCGCGATCCGCTTATAGTGGTTGTATACAGCGACGGAGATTACTTTTTTCGCATGCTCCTGCCCTACCACGTACTCATCCAGGCTCGCCTTGATCTTATGCGGAGCCGGAATATGCGCAATATCAAGCTCCTTCTGGGGCTTCTTTTCCTTCGGCTTCTTCTTGATCTGCTGCTGCTGTTGGCGCGGCATGCCCAGATTTCCGAAAATGTCGCCCAGATTGATCATGCTGATAGTCTGAATGCGGAAGTTCCTGTGGATGCCGTTTCCCCCGGCTTTCTCCTGGTCAGATGGCGCGGCGGACCCTTCATCCGCTTCCACGATTTCGCCCGCATCCACACCGTTGTCCGCAGAATCCTCCCCATGTGAGTCGTCGGATCCGTTGCCGCCATTCCCGCGAAAGCCGCCGGACGATTTCCCGCTGCCGCCTCCTGCTGAACCGCCGGAAGAATTTCCGCTGCCACCTCCTGATGAAGCGCCAGAGGTATTTCCGCTGCCGTTTCCTGAGGAACCGCCCTGGATCTTTCCGTACTCACCCGCACTTCCCGGCGAATCGCCGGAGATTCTGCCATCGCCGCTTCCTGAGGAGACGCCGCCGGAGCTTGCGCCTCCAGCCTGCGCATTTCCCTGTGCTCCTCCGGAGCCTTTCCCGCTGCTGTCGTTTGCCTCCGCCAGATGATCCGCTCCATTCTTTTTCGAGACTTCCCGGGGCGCCGTTCCCGCAAACTGGCCGGCCAGCCGTCTCATGTCCTCCTGCGAGAGTCCTGACGCCTGCATGGCGTCAAATGCCTTTTGAATGCAGTCCGGGCATACGCAGATACCGCCCGGCATCTCAATCACCTTTCCGGCAATTCCTTCCGGTCTGCCGCAAAGCATGCAAAATTTTTCGTATCCGTTTTTGTCTGTACTCATCTTTCTCCAGTCATCCCCCTGTGCCTTAGCACGCAATGATTACCTGTCTCCCATCCATTTTACCGGAATGGCGTCATGCCTCCGAAAGGAGGGGTAAATCTTTCATCTGAGCTGCTCTCCTCCTGGGGCTGCTCAGAAAATGTCACGCTCAGTGTCTGTGCCTCGTAGCTGCCCTTGTCAGCCCTGTAGAACTCTATCTCAACGGTCTCCCCCACGCTGTAGTAGGTCAGAAGACTTTCAAAACCGTCAGCCGAAGTAACCGTCACGCCGTCCAGAGAGCTGATAATATCTCCCTGCTTCATCCCTGCGTCCTCAGCAGGAGAATCACTCTCTACCATGGACACGTACACACCGTTTGGAATATTATAAAGGCTTCTGGTCTCCTCAGAAATATCCTGTGTAAAAATCCCCAGATATCCGCGCTCCTCCTCGGCTACCTTTTCCCGCGTCGTGCGCTCCATCAGCTTCGTCAGAACCGGCCGCGCATCGTCGATCGGGATCGCGTATCCCATCCCTTCCACGCCGGAAGCAGATACCTTTGCAGAATTGATGCCGATCACCTCGCCATCAGAATTCAGCAGTGCCCCGCCGCTGTTGCCGGCATTGATCGCCGCATCTGTCTGGATATAGACCCCCGTCACGCCGTCCACTTCGATCGTCCGGTCCAGTGCACTGATGATTCCGTATGTGACGCTCTGGCCATATCCGAGTGCGTTGCCGATCGCGATCGCAGGCTCCCCTATGATCAACGTTCCCGACGTCCCCAGAGTCGCGGCATAAATCTGATCACGAACCTCATCCGCTATTGCTTCCAGCTGCACCGCGATCACCGCCAGATCCTTGCTCTCGTTAAGGCCCTTCAGAGCCGCTTCGACAATCAGGTCTTCCTCATCCTCGACGTCCGCCCAGAAGCAGACCGTCAGGATCGACGCATCCTCGACTACATGATAATTCGTTGCAATTAAAAGCTCCGTGTCATTCTCTCCGATAATGATCCCGGTGCCGCTGCTCTCAATCTCAATCTCCTCGGTACCGCGGAACATATAGGTAACCTCCTGTACCGACTGATTCGTAATCGCAACTACAGATGGCATCGTTTTTTTTACCACACCTACAATGTCCAGGGAATCTTCCTGGCCGAACGCCCCGGCCGAAATACTTCCGCCATCCGGCAATGCCCCGGAGCCGCCTTCTTCGTCTGACGCTCCACTGATATCCATATCCGGCTCCTCATCGTCTTCTGCCTGAGCCTCTGTTCCGGTCTCTGCGTCTGCTGCGTTGCCCAGGTCCACCCCGGTCTCTGACTCTGCATTGTTGCCCGCATCTGACCCGTTCCCGCCGTCGGTTCCTGTCTCACTGTCCACATCCGCGCCGGTCTCGCTGACGGTTCCTGTCTCACTGCCCACATCCGCGCCGCCCCCGGCGTCGGTTCCTGCCTCACTGCCCGCGCCGGTCTCGCCGACGGCCTCTGTCCCAGATGCCGTCACGGTATCCGTCTCCGTCACAGACACGGTCTGAACACTCCCTGAGCGCCCGAGCAACCCGGACACAAAATAAATCCCGCACGCAATCACAGCCAGTGT
>JAJQCL010000003.1 GCA_021202715.1 Lachnospiraceae bacterium | reverse complement strand
ATGCGTATATTTTTGGGACGATGGAGAGGATTGGTCTGAATTGCCACGCCTACGACAGACAGCTTTCTGGGGCTATGATTAAATACTGGACAAATTTTGCAAAAAACGGGGATCCAAACGGCGGGGGACTGCCTTCCTGGCCCATCTATTCCTGTGAAGAGCCGCTTACCATGGTTTTTTCTGACGAAGGATTTGAAGCAGTGGATCTGATTCAGACAGAGATTGAGGACAGGATTGTCATGTATTCACAGGAACATCCGGGCTTTATTACGGAGATTGACGACGTCCTGAGGAACGGAGAGTAGAGATGGAAAAAACAGCATTTCAAAGCTATTGCGAATATATGGGTGAGATGCCTGATGTCTCACGTCACATTCCCCAGCCTTCCCTGTCAGAACGGGATCGGCGATGGAAGATGATGCGCCCGATGATGCAGGCGGAGGCGCTGGACTGCCTTCTGGTCTGGGGAAGCGATGCGCAGTTTGGTCTGTGCGAGGCGAACTTCCGGTACCTGACCGCGATCCCTTCGCAGGGCAGGTCACTGGCCGTATTTCCGGCAGAGGGAGAACCGATCGCTTTTGTCGGAACCGGGCATGACACATTTGAAAGCCTTTGCTATTCATGGGTGAAGGATGTGAGGACCATCCCCTATCTGGAAGATGTGGCGGAGGCGCTGCGCAGCCTGGATCTCGGTCGAAGCCGGATCGGCGTCGTGGGAAATACGCCGGGATACTGGCCCTTTATCGAACAGTATCCGATCGTGCCTCAGCTTCAGAGCAGCTTCCCGGAGGCGGAGTTTCTCGATGTAGGGAAGAAATACTGGGATCTACAGCTTATAAAAAGTGCCGAGGAGATCGGTCTGCTGAAAAAGGCCGGGGAAATTGCGGAGAAGGTCTACCGGGCGCTGGTCGAGAACGCGAAGCCCGGGATTCGGGAATGTGAGCTCTATGCCGAAATGCTGCGTGCGCTGGTGGCTAATGGAGGAGAACCGAACAGCATGCTCCTGATGGATTCGGGGAATCCGGTCTTTGCGCATCCGAAGCATCCTCCCGTGAGCACGAGAACGCTGCAGCAGGGAGATATGGTTGTCGTCGAGTATCATGTCAAATATGCGGGCATGGTCACACATACAGAACGCACGGTTTCTCTGGGAGCACCGGATGAAAAAACGGAACGTCTGTATCGCATTTGTCAGGAGGCCTATCAGGCGTCGCTGGAACATATGTATGTTGGAACGACACTCCGGGACGCAGTGCTGGCTTTGCGGGAACCTGTAAGGCGGGAAGGGCTGGCTTATCTGGAATGTGGCTATCATTCTCATGGATGTACCTCGGGAGGATATCCTTCCTATAATGGAACCGATGAAGGAACGACGGAAGTTGCAGATGTGATCATAAAGGAAAATATGGTGTTTACGCAGGAAGTGGATCTGTTTGATCCGAAATGGAAACATGGGAAAGGCGTCGTCCTGGCGGATTCTTTTGTGGTTACTGATGCAGGCGCACAGGTGCTTGCGTCGATTCCCACAGAACTGGCGATCGTCTGATTGCTGAAAAAAGTTTGGGAAAACAGCAAACCACACAGGAGGTCGAGAAAGGCATTGTCGTATGGGACAGTGCCTTTCTGCGTTCGAAGAACAGGATGGTGGCGTAAAGACGGCTGCTGATTCATTCAGCTTGCCGTTTCCCGCAGCTTGAAGAACGGCAGCAGCTATTCCTCGAGGTCAGGCGGCAGATGATAGTATTCCAGGGCAAAATCCCAGAAATCGTTGGCGGCTGAAGTCATGGATTCCCTTGGCTTGCGGGCAATGAGGACGGAACGCGTGGTGGAGAAATCTTCAATCGTAAACAGGCGAATGTCCGGTGCGATGGCTTTGGCCATGGGCAGACAGACTTCGGGAATGTAGGCGATACCGGAGCCCTGAGAGACCAGAAGCATTTTGATAGCGAACTCATTCACCTCATAGGCAATGCGGGGCGAGGTGCCAGTGATCTCGCCGATGCGCTGGAGGATGCTGTAGTCATTGTTTTGATAGATCCCTCCGTGCCCCATGATAATAAAGGGAAAGTCCTGGATCTCAGAGAGGGTGCAGGATTTTTTTTCGGGTGGATAGGAGTGCAGCCTGGGAGAGATCAGAACATAGTACTCTTCTTTGAGAAGATGATGAAAACAGGGAAAATGGTTCTCATAAATATAGTGTCCCTGGAGTGAAGGACAGAGGAGGATATCCAGATGATTGGTGGAAGAGACCTGATTGCTGGTTTCGTTGTTTATATAACGGAAATTAACCAAAGGATTCTCCTTCGCGTAGGCGGTCACACAGGGGTTCAGGATGGAAGCAAATGCAAAGGTTCCGAAGGTGACCGTGCCCAGAATGGAATTCTTCACGTTCTTCATGGTGAACCGACCGTTGCGGATCGCGGAGATGGCATCGTTGGCGTAGGGGACAAAGATCTTCCCGTATTCATTCAACTGAATACCGCGTCCTTTGCGGTCGAAAAGTTTTACGCCGAGTTCAGCTTCCAGGGAGGAAAGGGATTTGCTGACCTGGGGCTGCGTGGTGCTGAGCAGTTGTGCGGTGACAGACATATTTTCATGCTGTGCAAGAGTCAGAAAGATTTGAAGCTGTTGTAGTTCCATCGAGAAATGCCTCCTGTTCCGGCGATGGGGTCTCGTGATCAATGTGTAAGGATCAGGCTATGTACAGAATACAATAAAATCTCAGAGGAGGCAAGAAAATATTTTAAAAACAGAATTAGAAACAACTAACCGATTCTAAAATAGAATAGAAACATGCCGAATCTATTATTGATGAAAAAAGCGGTAGAATTATAATAAAACTGTAAGCCAGAACACGCAGAAAGAAAAGACGGAAGAAAGGCGTGCTGGTTTTGAACTGGCGAATGATTTAAGGAGGAGGTTTATGTACAAGTACATCGTAAAGAGAGTCCTGATGATGATCCCTGTTCTGCTGGGGATCACGATTCTGGTGTTTCTGATGCTCCGCCTGACGCCGGGGGATCCCGCCCGCAGTATGCTGGGCGATACGGCGACGCAGGAGGAAGTAGAGGCATTGCGGGAAGAACTGGGATTGAATGACAACCTGGTTGTTCAGTATGTGCGTTATATGGGCGATCTGATTTTTCATGGAAGCCTGGGGACATCCTATGTCAGCGGACGAGAAGTGATGACGGAGATTCTGGATCGTTTCCCTACGACGATCCTGCTGACTTTGTGTGGGATCACCGTGACGATTCTGATCGGTGTGCCCACAGGGATCATCGCAGCGGTCAAACAGAATTCCTGGATGGATAAGGTGGCTACCTTCATCGGACTTTTCGGCGTGTCGATGCCGGCTTTCTGGCTGGGGCTGCTGCTGGCGCAGTTCTTCTCTTTGAGACTGGGATGGCTGCCGGCCACCGGATTTTACGGACCGAAATACTGGATCCTGCCGGCCATCACGGTGGGGCTGAATACTTCGGCGCTGGTCATGCGGATGACGCGCTCCACGATGCTCGAGGTCATCCGCCAGGATTATATCCGTACCGCCCGCGCCAAAGGCGTGAAGGAGCGGCGTGTGGTCATGAAACATGCGCTGGATAACTGTCTGATCCCTCTGATCACGGTGATCGGTCTGCAGATCGGCTCTCAGCTCGGCGGCGCCATGGTGACGGAGACGATTTTCTCGATCCCCGGCCTTGGCAAGTACCTGGTGGACTCTATTACCAGCCGGGACTATCCGGTCATCCAGGGCGGCGTGCTTTTTACTTCCATTGTGTTCTGTGTGGTGAACCTGTTTGTGGATATTCTGTATGCTTATGCGGATCCCCGCATTAAGACGCAGTATGTGAAATCCGGAGGAAAGAAGCGCACAGCGGAAAAAGTAAAGGAGGCGTGAGTGTGGGTACCGCAGAGATAAACGATTTGGTGGAAAATACGACAGAACTGAAAAAGAAAAGTCAGTGGGTCTCCGCCATGGGCCGTCTGAAGAAGAACAAGCTGGCCATGTTTGGACTGTTTCTCGTGATCTTTATGGTGCTTGTGGCAATCTTTGCCGATGTGCTGGCTCCCTATCCCTACGATGAACAGCATCTGGCGGACAGCCTTCTGGGTCCGTGTCTTCGCTATCCCTTTGGGACGGATAAATACGGCCGCTGTATTTTGAGTCGTGTCATTTACGGCGCAAGGACCTCTTTGCTGGTTGGGTTTGCTGCCGTGACGGCGGCCGCCCTGATCGGCGGATGTATTGGGGCTGTGGCCGGTTATTTCGGAGGGGTTCTGGATAATGTGCTGATGCGTCTGATCGATGTCATCCTCTCCATTCCCAGTATGCTGCTGGCGATCTCGATTTCAGCGATGATGGGGACCGGTTTGTTTAATACGATTGTGGCGATTTCGATCGGAAGCATTGGCCAGTTTGCCAGAATCACGCGGGCTGCCGTACTGTCCGAGAGAGATCAGGAATATGTGGAGTCGGTACGGGCGATCAGTGCGGGCAACGGGCGGATTCTGGTACGGCACATTTTGCCGAATGTGCTGGCACCGCTGATCGTGCAGTACAGCCTGAATATTGCTTCTTCCATTCTGGCCGCCGCGGGCCTGAGCTTTGTGGGCCTCGGTGTGCAGCCGCCCATGGCCGAGTGGGGTTCCATGCTGTCGGCGGGACGCTCTCTGATCCGCTACAACTGGTGGCTGACTCTGTTCCCCGGTTTGGCGATCATGGTGACGGTGTATGGATTCAACCTGTTCGGGGATGGCCTGCGTGACGCGCTGGATCCGCGCCTGAAGGATTAGGAGGGAGAGACGTATGAGCGAAGAAAAACGTGAAATACTCCGCATTCAGGATCTGGAAGTCTGTTACCGAAGCGAGGAAGGACTGGTTCGCGCCGTCAATGGCATTGATCTGCAGATCCTCGAAGGGGAGACCGTTGGACTGGTGGGGGAGTCCGGTGCAGGAAAACCCCCGGTGGCACTTTCCATCCTGCGTCTGATCCCGGATCCGCCGGGAGAGATCCGGCGGGGCGAGATTTTCTGGAAGGGAAAAGACCTCCTCAAGGAGAGCATCGCGGATATGCAGTCCATTCGCGGGGATCACATCTCGATGATCTTTCAGGATCCGATGACGGCATTGAATCCCGTACATACGGTGGGAGATCAGATTGCGGAGTCGATCCTTCTGCACCAG
Source organism: Lachnospiraceae bacterium (assembly GCA_021202715.1). Classification (GTDB taxonomy): domain Bacteria; phylum Bacillota; class Clostridia; order Lachnospirales; family Lachnospiraceae; genus UBA3305. The sequence continues at coordinate 7,812 of JAJQCL010000003.1, read as the reverse complement.
AAATTACATAAGAAGGAAGCGGAGGAAGCCGCCAAAAAGACGCTGGAGCTGGTAGGAATACCGGGAGAGCGTTACTACGATTATCCGCACCAGTTCTCCGGCGGGATGAAGCAGCGGGTCGTGATCGCCATTGCTCTGGCCTGTAATCCGGATCTGTTAATCGCGGATGAACCCACCACAGCACTGGATGTGACCATTCAGGCGCAGATCCTTGAGATGATCAACCGCCTGAAAGAAGAGATGGGGATGTCGGTGCTCATGATCACGCACGATCTGGGGATCGTGGCGGAAATGTGCGACCGTGTGGCGGTTGTCTATGCCGGAGAGATCGTGGAGTGGGGCACGACGCGTCAGATCTTTAAAAATACATGTCATCCCTACACGCAGGGACTTTTTGGTTCCCTGCCCCATATGGATGATGCGGATACGACAGATTTTGATGAGAGACGGCTTCAGCCGATTCGCGGTATGATGCCGGATCCTACGAGACTGCCGGCCTGGTGTCATTTCGCAGAACGCTGCCCCTATGCCACGGATGCATGCCGGAAGGATCCGGTGCCGCTGACAGACCTGGGGGACGGCCACCTGGTACGGTGCTGTCAGCCGGTCAGAGAGGGGGAAGAGACATGCTGTTAGAAGTACAGAATCTGCAGAAATATTTTCAGACCCCGGCGGGCGCCCTGCATGCAGTGGACGGCGTCAGCTTCACCATCGAAAAGGGAGAGACGATGGGCGTGGTGGGTGAATCCGGATGCGGAAAATCCACACTGGGGCGTGTCATCCTGCACCTGCTGGACAGTACCGGCGGAAAGATTTTTTTCGAAGATCAGGATATTACGCAGGTCAGCCGGAAGGAACTGAAGCAGCTGCAGAGAAAGATGCAGATCATTTTTCAGGATCCATTTTCTTCTCTGAATCCGCGCATGACAGTCAGTGAGATCATTCAGGAGCCTCTGATTATCACAAAGACGCCGAAAGACCAGATCGAGAAGAAAGTAAAAGAGATGATGGATACAGTAGGTCTGGCCAGTCGGCTGGTGAACAGTTATCCTCATGAACTGGACGGCGGACGGCGTCAGAGAATCGGTGTGGCGAGAGCTCTGGTTCTGGATCCCTCCTTTATCGTCTGTGACGAGCCGGTTTCGGCGCTGGATGTGTCGATTCAGGCACAGATCATCAATCTGCTGCTTGACCTGCAGAAAGAAAGAGGTCTGACCTATCTGTTCATCACGCATGACCTGTCTGTGGTGAAGTATGTATCCCACAATATCTGCGTTATGTATCTGGGGCAGCTCGTGGAGAAAAGTCCGGCCACGGAGCTTTTCCGACATCCGACGCATCCTTACACGCAGGCTCTGCTGTCCGCGATTCCGGTCCCCGATGTGGATTATCAGAAGAAACGGATCCTTCTGAAGGGTGAGCTCTCTTCTCCGATCAATCCGAAGCCCGGCTGTCGGTTCGCAGCCCGCTGCCAGTACGCCAGCCCGGAGTGCTCGCAGAAGGAGCCGGAGCTGAGAGAAATCTCGCCCGGTCATCTGGTCGCCTGTCATAAAACAGACAGTGTGCAGTAAAATATGCTCCTTTGGAAGCAGAACGCTTCTGAAAATAAAGCAAAGAATGGAGGAAAGGAAATGAAAAAAAGAAGACTTTTGGCGTTGGTGCTGGCATTGTCCCTGGCATTGACCGCATGCTCCGGGAGCAGCGGCAGCTCGTCGTCAACGACGGCGGCCAGCGCGGAAACCACCGCGTCGGAAGGCGAGACGTCCGGCACGGAGGAAACAGCTGCCTCGGAGGCGGCAACTTCCAGCAGTAAGGATACGCTGGTGATCGCCAATACTTCCGGGGAACCGGGCAACCTGCACCCTTACAACACGGTCAGTGTGGGTGCTGTCATGGCACAGCTTCTTGTTTTTAACTCTCTGATTACCCTGGACGAGAATGGAGAGGCGCAGCCGTCTCTGGCGGAGTCCTGGGAAGTAACAGAAGACTCGATCACCTTTACCCTGAGAGAGGGCGTCACCTTCTCCAACGGCGATGAACTGACGGTGGATGATGTGATCTTCTCCATGCAGGAAATGATGCTGAATTCCACGGGCGGGAAAGCCACGAACTATACCGCCTGCGATGCGGAGAACATCACGGCGACCGACGATCGTACCGTGGTTGTTCCTCTGACGGAGGCCAACTCCTCTCAGCTCAGTTATTTCGAGGACATTTTCATCGTAGATAAGAGTGTTTATGAAGAGATGGGAGATCAGTATCAGTACGAGCCGGTTGGGACCGGTCCCTTCGTTCTGAGTGAGTGGGTTGTGGGGGATCATATGACCTTTACCCGCAATGAGAATTACTGGGACGGCGCGGCGCTTCTGGAAACCGTGACGATTCGCACCATTTCCGAAGTCTCCCAGGCCATGATCGAGGTGGAAACCGGCGGCGCGGATGTGATGATCAGCCCGGACGGCAGTGATGTGGAGCGCGTACTGAACGGTGAGATCGACGGCGTGAAAGCGGTGACGGACGACACGCTGGTGCTGCGGAACAATAATGTGAACTTTAACCACAATTCGGAGTACATGAGCAACAAGCTGGTGCGGGAGGCCATCGCCTACTGTATTGACCGTGAATCCTGGACCAGCATCATTTCCCCTGGTACCGGTACACCGGCCTACTGCAATATTGCTTCGGGTATCTGGGGCTGGGACGAGAGCATGTCCGAGAATTACCCGTATCAGTACGATCTGGAAAAGGCGAAGGAGTGCCTGGAAGAGGCCGGTTACGCGGATGGCTTCACCTGTGTTCTGTATACGGACAACCGTACATATCATCAGGCTCTGGCCGAGCTGCTGCAGGCGTCTCTGAGTGAGATCGGCATTGATATGCAGATCGAGACGATGGAGCTGGCGAAACAGAAGGAGCTGATGGCGACGGGCGAGGGATATGATCTCTTCCTGCTGGACAATGTGGGAAGCTCCGGCGATCCGCTGTCTGCCCTGTGGCGTGATTCTCATCCTCAGTTCAGCGGCGAGGGCGGATCAAACTACCTCTGGTACACGCTGGATAAAGAGGGTGCACAGGATTATGCGGACATTCTGGACGCGATCCGCGCCTGCTACGATGATACAGAGAAGATGGAACTCTGCCTGGAAATGCAGCAGATTTTCACGGAGAATCTGATCTGGCTGCCGATCAACTCGATCCAGTCCTATGTTCTGGCGACGGAATCCCTGGAGGGGCTGTCTTTCCGCCAGGATGTACTTAAGATCACCAACGCGACGTATTTTAGCTAAGAGACAGGCGGTTTTATAGTGAACGACAAAAATCTGTCATTTACTGTATATTGACCTGTACGCCGGCCCGGCTCTTTGAGGCCGGGCCGACTCAAAATAAAACGGTAAAGGAAAAGCAAATATGGGGAAGTTTAATCGTTTCGGCAATATGTCACCTCCGGAAGAAGTGATGCGGCGTTCTTATCTCATGGCAGAGGAGCCTTTTCAGATTTATGGAAATCTGTATTTCGTGGGAAATACCTGGTGTGCTTCGCATCTGATTGACACCGGGGATGGGCTGATTTTACTGGACGCGCCGTGTCTCAACGAGCTGGCTTACCTGATCAATAATGTCTATAAGCTGGGATTTGAACTGTCACAGATTAAATACATTGTCGTATCTCATGCGCACCATGATCATTATGGATCCGTGCGGGCGCTGGTGCATCTGACGGGCGCGAAGACTTTCCTGGGAGAAATTGATGCGCAGGATATGGAGGATCACCCGGAACGGTTCGCGGCGATGCATGCCAGCAAACCCAACCGAAGCCTTGATGAGTGCTTTGTGCCGGATGTGCGCCTGAAGGACGGAGATGTGATCACTCTGGGGAATACGAAGATGCGATGCGTTTTGACGCCAGGCCATACGGTTGGAGTCATGTCGCATTTCTGGGACGCTTACCAGGATGGTGAGAGTAAGAAGGTGGGCATATACGGAGGCGCCGGATTCGTGACTTTGCGGGAAAAGCAGATACGGGAAAATAATATGCCTGCAAATATTCGTGAGGTATTTTTGCAGTCCATCGACAAGGTATGGGATGAACCGGTGGATATTATGCTGGGGAACCATCCTTTCCATAATGATACATTTGAAAAACATGAGCGGGCCATGAAGGAGACAGGAAATCCTTTCATTGATCCGACCGAATGGAAACGTTATCTGCAGGAATTGAAAGACTGCTATCATCAGTTCCTGAATCTGACCGAAGAGCAGGTAGAGAAGATGTATGAGAAGAGCGATTTCCTGACGTATCGGGACATTGTGACGCCGTATCTTCTCGGAGAGAAAGTGATCTGAAGATTAAGACGATCCGGGATATTTCTGTGAAACAGGAAATATCCGAACGATATAGAAAGAGACCACATTTTCTGGTGAGGGTTTTGACATTGATAAAACCGTTATCACAGAATGTGGTTTTTTACTGAAGAGATGAGATTGATCGGAGCCTGATTTTTCAAAGAAAATTCACGTTTGTTTCACGTTTGCCTCACGTTTGCCGACTATTCTGTCAGCGGAGTCGGATTGACTCCGCTGAGAGGGAAACGCTTTCGCCAGGAAGCGTCCGTAGAAACGGATAGAAAGATTTCAGGAGGGTGATGCAATGAAGACAGGAAGAAGAGCAGCTGCGCTGCTCCTGGCACTGATGCTGGTGCTGTCACAGACGGCCTGTTCTCAGTCAGAGACGGCGGAGACGACAGAGGCAGCGGCCGAGACGACGGCGGCGGAGACATCGGAGGAGTCCGGCGGGAGTACCGCGAGCGCCTCGACGGAGGCGACGTCCGATGAGGAACGTGAGTATATTGAGACGACATTGAATCTTGCCAACAATGAGGAGCAGGAGTGGAGTTACTCCGCGGATGCGGATGCCTGGGTACTCTCGATCGTGTCCGCCGTGGCGTATCCAGAGCTACCGGATCAGCAGGGCGTTTCGGTCTGTGTGCCCGGCGCGTATGTCACCGGCATCGACACAGACGGGGACGGAACCGCGGATGTGACGGCCGCGTCGTATGAAGAAGCGGCGCAGGGTTCTCTCGTCATCGATTACGAGGCGGAGATCACCAGCACCAACGGACAGGTTTATACGGCGGCGACAGCGCCGGTGATTCTGACGACCGGTGCGGCGGGCTACAGCTCCCAGAGTAATTCTCTGGCTTCGACGACCTACGCTGCGGACGGCTACATCAGCATTGCCTGCGGCAACCGGGGCAAACAGGATACCGTCACCGATGAGGATGGAAATACGACGTACACCGGAGATGCTCCGTCCTGCCTGGTCGATCAGAAGGCGGCGGCGCGCTTTGTGAAATACAACATTCTTCTGGGAAATCTGCCCGGCAGTGTGGACTATTTCGTGTCCACGGGAGGTTCCGGCGGCGGTGCGCATGCCACGATGTTTGCGGCGACCTCCAACAACCCGGATTACTATGATTATGAGATCGAGGCGGGGGCTGTGGGCGTTTACCGCAATGAAGACGGCAGTTATTCCACGACTGTTTCCATCGACGGCACAGACTGCGAGGTCTCCGACGGAGCCTGGGGCTGCATCGCCTACAGCGCGATCACCTCTCTCTATGAGGCGGATATGGCGCTGGCTTTCGAGTATTATATGGATACGACCTACGAGTTTAACACGGATTTCCAGGCACAGCTTGCAGAGTATCTGTCCGCTGAATATATGGAATACATCAACGAACAGGACCTGACGGTGGAGGAGTCCGAAGTTGGTTTCGACCTGAACGGGGACGGAGACACGGACGATACAGTAGCTCTTACGATCGAGTACGACCTGGAAAATTATCCCGAGACCAACGGCTATTATGGGACGTATCTCGATCTATACCTGGCGGAGTTTACGGAGAATCTCCAGTGGTATCTGGACAATCTGGACTATGCGGAGGGCTGGACCTGGTTCGACGAGGACGGAAATGCCCTGAGTGACAAGGAAGTAGCCGCACTTACTTCTGAAGAGAAGGCGGAAGCCTTCCTTGAGGGCCGCTACGCGAAATCAGAGAGCGGTTCCGGAATGGGCGGCGGCATGATGGGCGGCGATATGACCGGCGGCCGCGGTGACCGGACGGACGGTGAGCTTCCGGACGGAGCGAAGGCAACCGGCGAGCAGCCGCGGCCGGGGGAAATTCGCGGGCGGTGAGCTTTCACACGATCCCTCCCTGCCCGACGGCGAACCCCCGGAAGTAACTTCCCTGCCGGAGGATGCTTCGCAGGCAGACGGTGAGCTTCCGGAGGGCGCTTCCCTTGCGGAGGGTGAGCTTCCGGACGGAGAAGCCGACGCGGCTGACGCCTCTCTTCCGGAGGATGCCTCGCAGGCGGACGATGCGGCCGGTGACAATTCCGACAATGAGATGATCGTGGGAACGCCGGATGCGGGCACGACGCAGTCCGCGTCCAGCAACACGGATTCGGCCAATTACGAGACCTATGAGGAAATGGTAGAGGCCTATCGCGCGGACATTGAGTCGATCTATGCCGGTGACGAATACGGCAAGAACATCGTGTCGCTGTATAATCCTCTGGAATATATCGGAGCCGAGGGCACCGAGAATCCCACCTGGGTACGGATCGTGATGGGAGCTTCTGAAGGCGATATGTCCATGTTCAGCTCGCTGAATCTGCAGATCGCGATGCTGTCCGCCGGTGTGGACGCGGAGATCGAGTGGCAGTGGGACGGCGGCCATGTGCCCTCCGAGGTGTTGGGTGAGTCCCTCTCGCTGTATGTGGATCAGATGTATGGCGAATATGTGGACGGCGCTGTGACGGTCACGAAGGCCGAGGCTGAGACGCAGACGGCGAATGGCGAGGCCACCGAGGCAACCGGCACGGATCTCAGCAGCTGGGTGAATGCAGAGGATATTTCCAGCGTTTCCTTCACACTCGCTGACGCGGTGGCTTACCGGACGGCTGGCGCCAGCAAGGCCATGCCCGGCTTCGATGTCATCGACTACGGGCAGGAGGATTATGTGTTCGGCGACAGTGAGAATGATGCGCGCCATTGGAATATCTTCCTATTAAATATATTTGACGAGTACGCCGATGTACTGGAGCCGTTGTTTAACGCGTCGGCCAGTGAGTGACCTGTAAGTTCGGCGGTATACCGTCCGAAGAATAGAGTTTGAGAGACGCACCGCTTTTGTCTGGGCACAGAGCCCTGCAGGAGCGGTGCGTCTTGCCATAAGGATATGAAAAACAGAGAAGAAAAATATCAGAAAGAACGAAAAAAACGGGTTGACATCCCTCTTTTCCTATAGTATAATACACCATGCGTCTGAAAAGACGCTCCAATTTCATATTGGTAGAGGTAATTCGGAGAAGTACTCAAGAGGCCGAAGAGGCGCCCCTGCTAAGGGTGTAGGTCGTTCACGCGGCGCGAGGGTTCAAATCCCTCCTTCTCCGCTTTTTCTCACCCTTTTATGAGGATGTGGAATTGGAAGTCTGTCGGGATCAACAAAAAGTTAAAAAAGTTGTTGACAAAGATTGGCAGCTGTGGTATATTAAACAGGCTGTCGCTGAGGCAGACAAACAAAGCACCTTGACAAATAAACAGTATATTCCAACCCTGAAAATTCTAAAAACGGAGGAAGCTGAAGCCTCCGGCTGAGCAGGTCGAATGGCCTGCAAGGCAATGATTTTCAGTAAACGAACAAAACCTTTAATAGGTAAATAAGGATAAGTAAGCTAGCGCTTAGGATTCTTACAAGATTTTAAGATGAGAGTTCGATCCTGGCTCAGGATGAACGCTGGCGGCGTGCT
>JAJQCL010000203.1 GCA_021202715.1 Lachnospiraceae bacterium | reverse complement strand
TGGCCGAGCCTCCTGTAACAACGCCGGTACCCTCTTCGCTGCTGTCGGTCAGGGTCAGAGCGCCGTTTACGGTGATGACAGAGCCGCTGCCCGTTCCGGTCAGGGTGTGGCCGTTCAGGTCGATGGTCACGGTTGCGCCGGAGGCAATGGCGATGTCTGTCGTCAGCTTGACATCATCCTCCAAATAATAACTCCCAGAGCTGAGGGTTCCCCCATCGGTCAGCGCCGTTTCCACGGCCGCCGTGAGGGAGGGCGTGGCGCTGAGAGAGGACGTGACGCTGACAGTGAACGAGTCCTCATCAGATGCGGCTGCCTCCTGCACCGATCCATCGTCCTCGTCCGCTTCGGATTCGTCATCCTGCCCGGGATCCGTGACCTCGCCTTCCTGGGCGTTCTCCTCAGATTCCTCTGCGGAGTCTTCCCCGGATTCCTCCGCAGTGTCTTCCTCAGATTCCTCCGTGAGTTCTTCCTCGGCTTCCTCCTCTGATTCCTCTGCAGTGTCTTCTGCGGATTCCTCCACAGCTTCTTCCGATTCCTCTTCGGTTTCGTTTCCGGTTTCCGCTTCGGTCTCCTCTTCGGATCCCACTTCTTCTAAAATTCCGGCCGTCTCTTCCTCCATCCCTGTCGCCAATGCAACGGTCGGGATACGTGAAAAGACGAGACACATGCACAGAAGCAATGCCAAAAATCTTTTTTTCATGCTTTCACATTTCCTTTCATGGCCTGATTCACACATGATTGTCAAATTTCTTTCTGTGTGATTCATACATGATTGTCAGGTTTCTTTCTGTGTGATTCATCCAGATACAGTATACCCGGACGGGCCGCGTTTTTCAACCGTTTCATTATAAAAGAACGAACGGCGCAGCCGGTTCATGTACATACCGGGCTACGCCGTTCTTATCTTGAGGGATCAAAAATCCTTAAGCTGCACCGTCCTTCCGGGCGGCCTTATATTCAGTTTTTCCTGCAAAAATCCTCCGCTGCTTACTGCACCAGCGCAACCGTCTCACGGGCGATCGCCAGCTCCTCGTTGGTCGGATAGAGAACGACCTTAACCTTGGAATCCGGTGCGGAAATGATCCGGCTCTCGCCGCGGACATTGTTCGCCTCTTCATCCAGCTTGACGCCCAGATAGGTCAGGCCTTCGCAGATCTGCTTTCTGGTCCCCATATCGTTCTCGCCGACACCGGCCGTGAAAGCGATGGCATCCACGCCGTTCATGGCTGCCGTGTACGCGCCGATGTACTTAATCACACGGTATACATAGGCATCCAGAGCCGTCTTCGCCAGCTCATTGCCCTCGTCGCGGGCCGCTTCCAGATCACGGAAATCGCTGGAGATACCGCCGCTTAAGCCCAGCACGCCGGATTTCTTGTTCAGCACGTTCAGGCACTCATTGACATCCATGTTCTCCTTATTGCAGAGGAACTGCACGACCGCGGGATCCAGGTCGCCGCTGCGGGTGCCCATGATCAGGCCTTCCAGAGGAGTCAGGCCCATGGAAGAATCTACACACTTGCCGCCGATGGACGCGGAGATGCTGGCGCCGTTGCCCAGATGGCAAACGATGACCTTGGCTTTCTCGGGATCAAGACCCGCAAAACGGATCACTTCGCCGGAAACAAACATATGGCTGGTTCCGTGGAAGCCATAGCGGCGGATGCTGTATTTCTCATAGTACTCATGAGGGATGGCATACATATAGGCTTTCTCAGGCATATCCATACCAAAAGAAGTATCCAGAACAACCACGTTCGGCGTGCCGGGCATAGCTGCCTCGCAGGCCTCGATCCCCATCAGGTTGGCCGGGTTGTGCAGCGGTCCCAGGTCGAAGCAGTCGCGGATCATCTGCTTCACGTCCTCATTGACCAGCGTGGACTTGGTGATCTTCATGCCGCCATGCACCACGCGGTGTCCGACAGCCGTAATCTCGCTGGTATCCTTGATCACGCCGTGCTCCGCATCGGTCAGCGCCGCCATCACCATCTGGATGGCTTCCTTGTGGCTGGGCATCGCCTCTTCCTGCACGAACTTGTCCTTACCGGTCGGCTTGTGCGTCAGCACAGAGCCCTCGATGCCGATTCTCTCGCAGAGACCCTTGGCGATGACGCTCTCATCGTCCATATCGATCAGCTGATATTTCAGGGAAGAACTTCCGCAGTTGAGTACCAATACTTTCATCTTAATAATCCTCCTGATTTGGAATTCGCAGTTCTGTCATTATTTTAGTACGAATTCCCTCTTCTGTAAAGGTTGAATTACATATGTTCGTTATTTATAAAATATATCCATCAGTCTTCGGAAGCGTACACGGAGATATACTCATCGGAGCCCGTAGATACCTTCGCGTTTTTCTCGCTGTACGTGCAGTCGCGTTCCCTGTAATAAACAGCGTAGTATTTTTTGCTGTAGATCGTCCCACCGGTGATTTTAAGTGTCCCGGTGTCCGCATATACCGCCGAAGAGGACTTACCGTACGCTTTCAGCGTTCCCCCTGTGATCTTGACCGTGCCCTGATAAAGATTGATCACTTCGCCGTTATAATTCTTAAATGTGCCGCCCTTCACCGTAAGTTTTGCCGAATCATCGCCATTAAAAATTATAC
>JAJQCL010000063.1 GCA_021202715.1 Lachnospiraceae bacterium | reverse complement strand
TCCGGTCATCCTCGGAGGCCAGGAACCGGCATATTATTGTGACAGTAGCAACCACGAAGGAAAAGCTATCGTTATTTCCCGCAGTGGGGCTTATGCCGGATTTGTATCTTATTGGGAGGAACCTATTTTTGTGACGGATGGTTTTATCATTGAGGCAAAGGATGAAAATGGTATACGTTATATCTACCATTGCCTGAAAAATATACAGATGGAGCTTCACGGCATGAAGCGTGGCAGCGGCGTCCCTCATGTCAGGGGTGATGCAATTATGAACATTAAAATTCCTGTCCCATGTCACGAGAAACAGGTTGACTTAGCTGCAACCCTTGACCGCTTTGACGCTTTATGCAACGACCTGTCTTCCGGCTTGCCTGCGGAAATTGAGGCTCGCCGGAAGCAGTATGAATACTACCGGGATAAATTGTTGACCTTTAAGGAAAAGGCTGTCTAAGAACAGAGAGATAGGAGACACAGCCATGCCGTACTTTAATATCGTCGCCGCCACCAGTGAAAACACCGTAGTCACCGAATATGAGCCAGTCACCGCCCGCTCCGACAGCTATCAGAGCGAGGCGGCGCTGGAACGGGAATTTATCCGCCTTCTGGGGGAACAGGGCTATACCTATTTGCCCATTCATACCGAAGCCGATCTGATTGCCAACCTCCGGGAGCAGCTGGAGCAGCTGAACGATTATCGCTTTTCTGAGGCCGAATGGGAGCGGTTTTTCAAGGACGCCATCGCCAACCCGACGGAGCATATTGTGGAGAAGACCCGGAAGATTCAGGAGGATTATGTACAGGTGCTGAAACGGGACGACGGCAGCACGAAGAACATTTCCCTGATCGACAAGAAGAATATCCACAACAACCGCCTCCAGGTCATCAACCAGTACGAGGTCAGCCAGAACGAGGGCGCACGGCACGACAACCGCTATGATGTGACCATTCTGGTCAACGGTCTGCCGTTGGTTCATGTGGAGTTAAAGCGCCGGGGTATTCCTATCCGGGAGGCGTTTAACCAGATCAACCGTTATCAACGGGATTCTTTCTGGGCTGGCTGCGGCCTGTACGAGTATGTACAGATTTTTGTCATCTCCAATGGCACCAATACCAAGTATTACTCCAACTCCACCCGCTGGAGCGCCATCAAAGATACAAACGCCAGGAACACGAAGAAGGAAAAGACCAGCAACAGCTTTGAGTTCACGTCCTTCTGGGCTGACGCCAGGAACAAGATCATTCCCGACCTGATCGACTTCACCAGGACTTTCTTTGCCCGACACACCATCCTGAATATTCTGACAAAATACTGCATTTTCACGGCGGAAAACAGGCTGATGGTCATGCGACCGTATCAGATTACGGCGACGGAGCGCATCCTGAACCGCATTGAGATCGCCAACAATTATAAGAAATACGGAACCATCGAGGGCGGCGGCTATATCTGGCACACCACCGGTTCCGGCAAGACACTGACCTCCTTCAAAACGGCACGGCTGGCCTCTCAGCTTCCCTACATCGACAAGGTGCTGTTCGTCGTTGACCGGAAAGATCTGGACTACCAGACCATGAAGGAATATGACCGATTCGAGAAGGGTGCGGCCAACAGCAACACTTCCTCCGTGGTTCTGGAACGGCAGCTCAGAGACCCGAACGCCAAAATCATCATCACCACCATTCAGAAGCTGTCCGCCTTTATCAAGAAGTACAAGACCCATGAGGCGTATACCAGGCGTGTGGTCATCATCTTTGATGAGTGCCACCGCAGCCAGTTCGGGGATATGCACGCAGCCATCGTCAGGAGCTTCAAGAAGTATCATGTCTTTGGCTTTACCGGTACGCCGATTTTTGCAGCCAACATCGGCGCTGTCCGTAACCCTCAGTTTTTTACGACGGCTCAGACCTTTGGCAAACAGCTTCACGCCTATACCATCGTGGATGCCATCAACGATAAAAACGTGCTGCCCTTCCGTGTGGACTATATCAAAACGATGGACGTGGATGCCGACATCGACGATGAAGATGTCTGGGACATTGACCGAAAAAAAGCGCTGGAGTCGCCGGAGCGGATCGCTCTCGTCACAAAATATATTCTGGAACACTTTGACCAGAAGACCTATCGTGGCGACAAAACCTTTGAATTTTCCGTCCTGCAAAATATCTCCGAAGTAGCTTCCGGAAAAAACGGTACAGTGGAGGAAATCAAAGAAAAGCAGCGCATCAGCGGCTTCAACTCTATCTTCGCCGTGGCCTCTGTGCCAGTCGCCATGAAATACTATCGGGAGTTCCAGAAGCAAATGGCCGCCGATCCGACCAGAGCGCTGCGCATCGCTGTTATTTACAGCTATGGAGCCAATGAAGCCGAAGCAGATGGAATCCTGGATGAAGAAAATTCTGAAGACACCAGCGGACTTGACCAGACCACCCGTGACTTCCTGGATGACGCGATCCGGGACTATAACGAGATGTTCCATACCAATTACAGCACGGACGGTGAGCGATTCCAGAGCTATTATAAAGACGTTTCTCTCCGCATGAAGAACAAGGAGCTTGATCTACTCATCGTGGTCAATATGTTCCTGACCGGCTTTGACGCCACCACGCTGAATACGCTGT
>JAJQCL010000136.1:8722-13052 GCA_021202715.1 Lachnospiraceae bacterium | reverse complement strand
TCCCAAGGCATTCGGAAGGGAGGGCAAATAAATGAAAAACAGCAACAGCATTGTGAAAAATACTCTGGTTATCTTTGTGATCGCTGTGATTCTGGCGGCGATCCTCGGAATCGTCAATGAGATGACCAAGGACCGGATCGCGGAGCAGGAGGAGAAGACCAAGAGTGAGGCTTATCAGGCGGTTTATACCGAGGCAGGCTCCTTCGAGGAGGACGAAGAGCTTACAGCGAAGGTCGCCGAAGCGGAGACTCTGCTTGCGGAGATCGACAACAGCTCGACCATCGAGGAAGCTCTGGTGGCTGTGGATGCCAGCGGCAATGAGCTGGGCATCGTGATAAACATCACGAATCCGGAGGGCTACGGCGGTGACATCAATCTGTCCATCGGCGTTTCCACCGACGGAACGATGACGGGCATGAAGGTCGTGTCCAACGACGAGACCGCCGGTCTGGGAGCCAACTGCACCAAGGACTCTTTCCAGTCGCAGTTTGCCGGAATCCAGTCCTCTGAGATTACCTTCTCCAAGACCGGAGCCACGGCAGACAATGAGATCGACGCCATCAGTTCCGCAACCTTCACCACAACATCCTGTGTAAACGCAGTGAACGCCGGTCTGGCCTTCGCGTACGATTACCTGGGATTGAACTAGGAGGGAGGAAAGATGAAGAATAAATATATTGACGCAATCTATAACGGACTGATCCGTGAGAATCCCACCTTCGTGCTGATGCTTGGTATGTGCCCGACGCTGGCGGTCACAACCTCGGCGGTCAACGGTTTGGGCATGGGTCTGTCTACGACGGTGGTGCTGATGCTCTCCAACCTGATGATCGGCTGTCTGCGCAACATCATTCCCGACAAAGTACGTATTCCTTCTTATATTGTGATTATCGCGTCCTTCGTGACGATCGTGGATATGTTCCTCGAGGCCTATGTGCCCAGCCTGTATGACGCTCTGGGTATCTATATTCCTCTGATCGTCGTGAACTGCATTATCTTCGGCCGTGCGGAAGCCTTCGCCAGTAAGAACCCCGGCCCGCTGTCCTTCTGCGACGGCATTGGCATGGGACTTGGCTTCACCTGGGCGATCACTGTGATCGGTCTGATCCGCGAATTTCTCGGTGCAGGGACTCTGTTCGGCGTCGAAGTGCTGACGAACATCTCCGGCTATCAGCCCATCTCGATCTTCATCATGGCGCCCGGTGCGTTCTTCGTTCTCTCCTGCCTGACGGCGCTGCAGAACAAGTTTAAGGCGCCCAGTGCGACCAACACCGACGACGCGGGCTGCGAGTCCATCGCCTGCGGCGGCAACTGCGCGACCTGTAGCGGCAGCCTCTTTGTCTCTAACCGGGAAGTCCTTGAGAAGGCCCGCGCCGAGGCGGAGGCGAAGAAAGCGGCGGAGAAGGCGGCAAAGGCAGCTGCGGCCAAAGCAAAGAAAGAAGCCGAGGCGGCAGCCAAAGCCGCTGAGAAGGAATAGGAGGAGGAAGTAAAGAGTATGTTTGTAAAATGTATTTTGGTTTTGTTGTCCGCTGCTCTGGTCAACAACGTCATTCTCAGCCAGTTCCTCGGCCTGTGTCCCTTCCTCGGGGTATCTAAGCAGGTGGAGACGGCAGCCGGTATGGGTGCGGCCGTGATCTTCGTCATCACGATTGCCTCCGCGGTCTGCAGCGCGATTTATCTGGCGATTCTGGTGCCGCTGGATCTGACCTATCTGAACACCATCGTGTTCATCCTTGTCATCGCCTGCCTGGTGCAGCTGGTGGAGATGGTGCTCAAGAAGATGATTCCCAGTCTCTATCAGGCGCTGGGTATTTACCTGCCCCTGATCACCACCAACTGCGCGGTCCTCGGCATCGCTTTGAATAACGTGCAGAATTACACCGATCATGTGATGCTGTATTCCATCGTCAATGGCCTGGGTGCTTCCGTCGGATTCACGATCTCCATTGTCCTGATGGCCGGTATCCGTGAGCGCATCGCCACCAATGACATCACCCGTTCTTTCCGCGGCATGCCCATCGTTCTGGTTACAGCCGGACTGATGGCCATCGCTTTCTGCGGATTCTCCGGCGTGATCTGACAGGGGGAGAATGAAGTATGAATATGACAGCTGTACTGATGGCCGTCGTCGTTGTGGGCGGCGTAGGCCTGCTGATCGGCATCCTTCTGGGGGTGGCCGGTAAGAAATTTGAAGTGGAAGTGGATGAGAGAGTGACCCAGGTGCGGGAACATCTCGCCGGCAGCCACTGCGGCGGCTGCGGCTATGCCGGATGTGATGCGGCAGCTGCGGCCATGGTGGCCGGTGAAGCGCCTCCCAGTGCCTGTGCTCCGGCCGGGGCGGAGAACGCCAAAGCGATTGCGGAGATTCTTGGCGTGTCCGTGGGCGACATCGAGAAGAAGGTTGCTTACGTGAAATGCTCCGGGACCTGTGACAAGACGGTGATGCAGTCTCAGTATTTCGGTATCACGGATTGTGTGAAGGCGACCACGATGCCCGGCGGCACGGACAAGGCCTGCAGCTTCGGCTGCATGGGCATGGGCTCCTGCGTGAGTGTCTGTAATGATGATGCGCTGCATATCGTAAATGGTGTGGCTGTGGTCGATGCGGAGCGCTGCGTTGCCTGCGGCGCCTGCGTGAAGGTCTGCCCGAAGCATCTGATCGAGCTGGTTCCCTACAAACCGATACAGATGGTGAGCTGCAGCAATACCCAGAAGGGCAAGGATGTCAAGGCGGTCTGCACCGCCGGATGTATTGGCTGCGGCATCTGCGCCAAGCAGTGTGAGTTCGGTGCAGTCACCGTGGAGAACAACCTGGCGAAGATTGATCCTGCCAAATGTACCAACTGCGGCAAGTGTGCCGCCAAGTGCCCGGTGAAGGTCATCAAAATGGTGAAAGCCTGACCCCGTCAGAACGAATAAGAGAAGAAATCCCCGCGTGTATCTGGATGAGATACGCCCGGGGATTTTTTTGCGCGCAAAAAAGTGGATGCGCCCCTGTCTTTCATGGTATTCATAAACGGCTGTTTGTCATTTTTTCATGGATTTAACCAAAATTAAGAATTGCTTATTGAGAGTTTATCGGATGAAAACTTACATCTTTCATGAATTTTATGAATATGTTACGTTCTTCATGCAACAAAAAGATTCCGGGCTCTCTTTTGCTTTGTCGTCTGCGCGGATGCGGAGAGAAAGAAAGCGCCGGTCACACCCATTCTTAATGAGGAGGAGGAACATGAAAGTTGTCAAATGGCTGGATGAACATCTGGAGGAGTTCATCCTGATGATCATGTGCGTGTGCATGGCCTGTATCATGATGCTCAACGTTGTCATGCGCTATGTGCTGGGAGATTCTCTGACCTGGGCGGAGGAACTGACCTGCTACATCTTTGTCTGGTCGTCTTTTATGTCGATCAGCTACTGTATGAGGAAAAAGCTCTCTGTGCAGATTACCATGGTGCGTGATGCGATCCCCGGAAAAGGCAAATACATCCTGATGATCCTGGTGGATGTGATCTGCCTCGTGCTGTACGCGTACATGACGCCGTCCGCCTATACGCTCTGCACGCAGATCAGCCGGATGGGAGCGACCAGCCCGGCTCTGGGACTTCCCATGTGGATCATTTACATTTCTCCCGTTCTGGGATTTATCCTGGCGATGATCCGTTCTGCGCAAAACATCTACTTTGATCTTCGTGACATGAAAGCCTTCGGGGCCAAAACGGCCAGATAGAGAAGAGAGAGGAGAGTACATATGTCACCAGCTGCCTTGTTTGTTGTCTTTGTAATTACCCTGTTTTTGTCCATTCCGGTGTCCAGCGCCGTCACGCTGACGTCCCTGTTTCCCGGATTCTTTACCAGTATTTATACCGTCAGCAGCTTCGTCCGCTACTGTATTGAGGGCGTAAACAGCTTCACGCTGCTCGCCATCCCCATGTTCATCCTGTCCGGCATCATCATGGCCCGCGGCGGCGTTTCCAAGAAGCTCTTTGAGTTCTTTGAATTCTTCCTGGGCAAGATTCCCGGCGGTATGCCCTGCGCCGTGGTGATCACCTGTCTGTTTTACGGCGCCATTTCCGGTTCCGCGCCCGCTACGGTGGCCGCAGTCGGCAGTATGACGATTCCGGTCCTGCTGAATCTCGGCTATAAGAGAGAGTTTACCGTCTCTACCGTGGCTGTGGCCGGAAGCCTGGGCGTCATCATTCCTCCCAGCATCCCCATGGTGCTGTACTGCATGGCGAACTCCGACGCCTCTGTCGGCAGTATGTTCACCGCCGGTATCATTCCCGGCTTCCTGATCGCCGGCTGCCTGTGCGTTTACGCCGTGTTTTAC
>JAJQCL010000136.1:0-8712 GCA_021202715.1 Lachnospiraceae bacterium | reverse complement strand
GCATTAAAAACGGTGAGGATAAAGAGAAAATCAATAAGGAAGTGGGAGCCCTCCATGAGAGAGGCTTTGTCAAGGTCTTTACGACCAGCTTCTGGGCTCTGTTGTCCCCGGTCATCATCCTGGGAAGCATCTACGGCGGGATCGCTTCTCCCACAGAGGCGGCCACGATCTCGGTCTTCTACGCACTGATCGTCGGACTTTTCATCTATCGGACCCTGAAACCGAAGGATATCTGGCCGATCATCCGTGAGTCGGTGGAGACCTACGCCCCGCTGCTGTTTGTGCTGGGTTCGGCGGCGGCCTTCGCCAAGATCATCGCCATCATGCAGATTCCCACGATGATCAGTACATTCATGACCTCGACCTTCCACAGCAAGTTCGCGATCCTGCTGATCGTCAACATCATTCTGTTCTTCGTCGGCATGGTGATGGATGGCGGCCCGGCGATTCTGCTGCTGACTCCGATCCTGTGGCCCATCGTGGAAGCGGTGGGGATGAACGAAATTCATTTCGGTATCAACATGGTGGTCAACCTGGCGATCGGCTTTGTCACGCCGCCCATCGGCATCAACCTCTTTGTGGCGAGCCGGGTCGGCGAGCTGCCGGTCATGACGGTGGCAAGAAACGTGATGCCCTACATCGCTCTGTTCATCGTGGCACTGATCCTGATCGTTGTTTTCCCTCAGATTTCTCTGTGCCTGCTGTGATTCCACGTGTAAAGGAGAGTACGAAATGAAGACAATAAAACGCTTAACAGCCCTGATTCTCTGCCTGGGAATGATCGTGGCTCTGACTGCCTGCGGCAGCAGCTCGACCGCTTCCTCAGACGGAACCTATTCCTGGTATCTGGGAATTGACAGTGGGGAGGATACGGTGACCTACCTTTTTGCCGAGAAATTCGCTGAGCTGGTCGAGGAGTATTCGGAGGGAAAGATGACCATCACGATCTTTTCCAATGCCACACTGGGCAGTGACGATACCCTGATCCAGTCGGTCAATTTCCAGGACAGCGCTAATTTCGTCGTACAGACGACGGCGCCCCAGGTGACCTACATTCCGGAACTGGCCGTCTTTGATGCCGCCTGTGTCTACAGCGACATTGAGGATGTCCGGACCATTCTGGATGATGAGACCTTCTACAGTTCCATTGAAGAGTTGTATACAAACAAGGGCTGGAAGCTGTTGGCCTACGCAGATCAGAGCTTCCGGGTTCTGACCAGCAACAAAATGGTGTCGAGCCTGTCTGACCTCAAGGGCCTGAAGATCCGCACCATGTCCAACAGCAACCATATGGCATTCTGGAAGGATGCGGGGGCCAGTCCCACGGCCATGTCCTTCTCCGAGGTGTACACGTCCTTGTCCAACAACACCATCGATGCGCAGGAGAACCCCTATGAGACCATCGTCAGCAGCAAGCTGTATGAGGTGCAGGATTATATCATCACGACAAACCATCTGCCTCATATCCTGAGCCTGGTGACCGGAACCGAACTCTATGACGCGCTGAGCGCTGACGAGCAGGCCATTCTCGATCAGGCGGCGGCGGAAGCCAAGATCTATGCCAGAGAGCAGGCCGACAGCCGCGCCGAGGACCGGATCGCCACCATCGAAGACTATGGTTCCACGGTCGTGGAGTTCAATGAGGACCTGTTTGATGAAATGCAGGAAGCAGCGCAGACCAGCTGGGAGACCATCCGTTCGATCTGCGGAGACGAACTGTTTGAGCAATATACTTCCCTGTTAGATGAGTAAGTCATCTGGGAAACAGACTGCGAGGGGCGGATTTCGATTCGTCCCTCGTTTCCCCATGAAAAATATTTTTTCATTGGAATCCGGGGAAAAGTCTGGTACAATAAAAATGGTTTTGCCGGAAGGAGACAGAATGCAGAAAAAAAACAGAACCACCTACGGTCTCAGCGACCGGTATATCGGGAAGCTGCAGAAGGATATCATTCTCAATATCCTGATCGTCCTGGTGTTTTACGGTGTATTCAATGTCATGTTCATGCAGAACGAGGGGTATGAGACAACCATTCGTTATGTTCTGATTGTTCTTTTTGCTGTCGTCGGTGTGGCAGTCATTTATTCCGATGTCATTCGCGTGCGGAATAATATGGCGATTCATTACGAGCTGACGGAAGAGGCCCTGGAATATTATACGGCGAAGCAGAAAATGCGGTATCCCTGGAAGGATTTTCACGCCGTGGTTGTGAATAAGAATAAGATCGGTCTGATCTATCCGTATGAATTTCAGACGGCGCAGGGGAATTTTACCCTCCATAAGAGAGTGGCGGATCCCGAGGAGCTGATTCCGGCGATTCTGAAGAGAGTACGCCCCTACGCACAGATCGATCCGGAGATCCCGGACTGTTTTCAGCCCCGGGAAGAGACCTGGCTGAAAAACGCCAGGAGAAGGATATAAGAGTTTCATGCAGACAATACTGATTAAACTGCTGGCCATGCTGTTCCCCGTGGTTCTGGGATACTTTCTGAAAAAGGTCGGATTCTTCGGGCCGACAGACTATCGGATCCTGGCCAAAATCGCCATCAATATCACGCTGCCCTGTACCGTGGTTGCCTCCTTTGCGTCCCTGGAGCTGGACAAGAGTCTTCTGGGAGTGACGGTTCTGGCTTTCGTCCTGAACTGGCTCGTGCTTCTCTATGCCTGGTTCACCTCCCGGGGGATCCGGGATCCGAGGAAGCGGTGCATGGATATGTTTTGTGTGGTTGGGTTCAATATGGGAAATTTCCTGATTCCTTTTGCGCAGCAGTTTATGGGGAGCGCCGGTGTGGCGGTGACGGCTCTTTTTGACGCCGGGAATTCACCCATGTGCACGGGCGGTCATTATATCTTTACCACCAGTGTTGTCTCTGTCGATGGCAAAAAGACGACCCTTCGGGACGTTGTGCGCAAGCTCCTTTCCTCACCGGCTCTCGTCGTTTATCTGGTGATGATTGTCATGATGCTCGCAGACATACCGGTTCCTTCTTCGATTGCGTCCATCTGTGAACTGACGGGCAATGCCAATGCTTTTGTTTCCATGTTTATGATGGGGCTGATGTTTGAAATTCGCTTTGATGCCAGCTATATGAAAGCGGCTTTTTTTGCCCTGTTTCGCAAATATCTGTTCAGTGCGGTCGCCGCACTGTGTTTTTACACGCTGCTTCCTTTTGATCTTCTGGTCCGACAGGTGCTGGTGCTGATCGCCTTTGCGCCCATCACCAGCCTGGCGGCAATTTTTACGGAGAACATCAAAGGAGATGTGGGGCTCTGCAGTTTTATCACGTCCTGCAGTTTCATCATCAGCTCTGTGATCATCACGATCCTGATTTTTGTCATGCATGTGGCATAAATGCGAGTCCCTGTGTACGGCCGTTTGCTCTCCCTGGCGGGGAGCCGAGAGGGAAATCATGAAAAAACCCAGAAAGACCAGAATCCGTTTTTGGCAGAAACGCAGTGTATTTACGACGACCTTTCTTCTTTTGTCCGTGCTGTCCCTGTTTACAGCGGTCGTCATGTTTGTCTTCACCAACTGGATTGTAACACGCAATCAGACGGAACGCCTGCAGGAGCTGAATGCCAATCAGCTGAGCCGGGCAGAAGATGATATGGATACGCGTCTGGAAATGCTGGAGCAGAGTATGTCTCAGCTTCTCGCTTCCAGTGATTTTATTTCCATTATGGTGAATCCGGGGCAGGTGGACAGTGACCGGACCGCGCGCATTGTTTCCGCGCTGGCCGGGTGTGTCTCGCAGAATTCCCTGGTGGAGGAGGCATATCTTTATCTTCCTACGGCGGAGGAAGTGTACAGTTCGACCGGAGATTACACGGAAAAAGAGAATTTTGACAATGCGGCGGAGATCGAGCAGTATCTTTCTCTGCGCACGGAGGGGAGAGACGGCGGAGAAGAGAGCGTCTCGCTTCTCTTTTATACAGGAGGGCGTCTTTTGATCGGGACCGATTTCTGTGTTCCCAATTTTATCGGCGCTGTGCTTTTCTCCATCGATCTCGGAGAAATGGCGCAAATTCTCCAGGGGCAGGATGCGGATTCCTCGGGATATTTCCTGATCTTCGATGAGGAGGGGCAGCGGATCGTCGGCGACGAGGAAGCGGCTGCGACCGCGATGCAGTCTGTCTCCGACGGAATCTACCAGAATGTTGACGAGGAGTCGGAGGAGATCGTGTCGGAAAGCGTTTTCCTCTGTGCTTCTTCGTTCTCTGGTCTGCGCTATGTCCTATACGTCGATCCGGCGTCCAGTCGTGTGGATTATCAGGCGGTTGTCTGGATGCTGCTGCCGTTTTTGCTGCTCTATGCCGCTCTGGCGGAAGCGTTTTCTCTGTATATTACGAGAAGCATTTATCGTCCCATCAACCGGCTGATGCAGATCACGGCCGGAAAGCGCGAAGAGCTGGATGAGGTGAACAGTGGCCGCAGCCGCAACGAACTGGTGTATCTGGAAAAGGCCTTTCAGGATACGCTGGATGAGAACACACAGCACAAGGAGCTTTTGGCCAGTATTTCCCGCGATGTGGCGGAACAGACCTTCCGCAGTGTGCTGAACGGCCGGACAATGAGCAGCGAATATATTGTCAGTACCCTGCAGGGCATTGGCTGGCAGGAGTACCTTCATGGGCGGTATATGGCGCTGGCCGGTCGTCTGATTCTGGATCCGGAACGGGAACTCACCTCTGTGGAGATCGGATTGTATAAACGAAGTCTGGTTGATCTGCTGGATGAACTGAAAGGGGACAATTATATCATTACGCCGTTCTTCCAGGACAAAGAGCTTCTTGCGGTGATTCTGTGCTTCCGGGAAGACTCGTCGGTGATTCATATGAAACAGTGTGTCACAGAATGTGTGAAAGCCGTTGACCGGTTTACGGAGACACTTCCTTATTCGGTGGCCTTCGGAAAAGGAAGAGTCTATAATGATATTTCTTCGCTGCGTTTTTCCTGGCAGGAGGCGGTGGAGGAGGTTCAGTATATGTTTTACCTGTCGGAGGCGCCGGAATCCGAACCTCCTGCGTTGGATCAGATGAGCGATGATTATGACAAGAGATATTTTATGGAGCGAAGTCATCAGGTGGCGGAAGCGGCTGAGAAGGAGCGAAGAGAGGATGCGGAGAAAATGGCGGTCTCTCTGATTGAGGAGATCGCCTCCTGCAGCCCGGAGAACCGGACGCAGTATGGGGAGCTGGCGGTCGATGTGATGGTTGAAAAGATGATTGACAGTCACATCAGTTCGGAAGAAATTGAAGAAATGAAGATTTCTCAGATGATGGAACGGTTCTCCGTGACGGAGGAGACCGAAGAAATCCGTGAGGCGTTGGAAGCCTTTTTCCTGCAGGCCATCCGGAAGATTCACAACTACAGCCGGAAGAGCCGTTACAAATATGTGGATACGGCCAAAGAGTATATCGCGGATCATTATTCGGACGGGAACCTGTCGCTGAACGAGGTCAGTGAAGCCATTGGGATCTCCGCCCCGTATCTCAGCGGCGTATTCAACGAGATCAACCAGGGGAGTTTTTCTTCCTATTTGAAAAATTATCGGATCACACAGGCGAAGAATTTTCTGGAGCAGACGACGCAGAGTGTGGCGGAGATCGGCTATAAATGCGGCTTTAACTCGGCGCAGAGCTTCAGCCGTGCTTTTAGGAAGGAGCCAGGTTTCTCACCGGGAAAATACCGTGAATATCGCATGGAGAAGAAGCGGCAGGAGGGAATACATGAAAAGAACGAAGAGTAAAAGCCGACTCCTGTGTCTGGGGCTCTGTCTGGTTCTGACCGGATGTGGAACAGCCGGAGAAGTTTCCCCGGCTGAGACCTCTTCGGCGGCCGAGACATCTGAAACGGCGGAGGAAACGGTGTATTTGTCTGTGGCGACCTCGGGAAACTGGGAGAACATCATTCGGGGGGAGCTTTTTGAGGAATACACGGAAAAGCTCTCTGCATGGTCGGATGGTGAGATCGTCATGAAGATTTATTATGACGGGGAACTGGGAACGGATCTGGAGCTGATCGCCGGTGTGCAGGAAGGGACGCTCTGTATCGTGAATCTGGTGCCCACCTATCAGACCAGCGCCGTGCCGGAGGCAGCGCTGCTCGATATCCCAGGACTTTTTGAGACAACAGAGGAATTTAACTATTTCATTGACAACTACTACATGGATTCCCTGCAGGAATATTATCAGGCGGCTGGGATCCGGCTGCTGACCTGCAGTGCTTTTTCCTTCCGACAACTGACAAGCAATCAGGAGGTCACTTCCCTGACAGACCTGAAGGGTCTGAAGCTGCGGACGATGGAGAGCGAATATCAGATTGCCTTCTGGCAGTCGATGGGAGCGACCGTCATTCCTCTGAGCTTCACAGAAGTGCGGCTGGCGATTCAGCAGGGGATTCTGGATGCTCAGGAGAACCCTCTGGGATATATGATCACGACGAATCTCATCGGTGTTCAGGATTATGTGATCCTGACCAACCATCTTCCCATGATTAGCACGTATCTGATGAATGAAGAGCAGTACCAGGCTCTGTCAGAAGAAGACAGGGAACTGCTGCAGCGCTTTATGGATGAGATGAGTCAGGAACTGGTGGAGCAGGAGCCTGCGGAGGAGGATGAGATCCTGGAAGAACTGACGGCCCAGGGAGTGCAGATCTCGGAGGCTTCAAAGGATATCCGGGAAGGGATTCAGGCAGGGAAAGAGGTGGTCATCGGGATGCTCCGGGAGGATCTGGGAGCTGAGGTTGTAGATGATTACCTGGAGCAGGTCGCGGAGGCGAAGGAAGCCTACGCGGCGGAAAATGAAATCGAGTAGGAGGCGGCTTGCCGCGTATGGCGTAAGCCATAAAACTCATGACGCGGCCGTACGCATAAAAGGGAAAAGAAAGGCACTTCTCGTTGTAAGGGAAGTGCCTTTCCTGACGAAATTATTATTATCCTGCGGCTGCGATCGCGTTCGGGTAGTAGAGCTTCTTATAAATCGTGTCCGTAACATAGTCCAGATATGCATCGTCGGAAATATCATATTCCCGTAAGATATAGTCCTGAATCAGCTGCCGCCGCAGGAAGAAGCGTTCCTCCTCGGAAATCGTCTGACTGTCAGCTGTCGCCGCATCGATACATTTATCCAGATGCTCTGCAGGATACGTGGTGGTACACCAGCGGATGATCTGATCCGTGAAAGCATTTTCCTCAAGAATCTGGCTCTGGAGCATACGCACTTTTTGATTGGTGGTGATGGCAAACCAGATGAAAATGAAGCCGAATACGATCTCAACGACACAGGCATCGATCGCCCCTTCCTTCTGACTATACATGACAGAAAAGAAATGAAACAGTCCAATGGCGACAATGACGATACCGGCCAGGAGGAAGGTGGCGGAGGAATTCGTGGAATTGCGAAATTTCTCCTCGGAGGGGACGAAGGTGGGAGAGTGCGTCAGGCACTGTTCGCGATAGTAGGCCGCGCGTTTTTCATCCTCATCCTCATACTGATGAAAGACATCCATCAGTTTTTCGGCCAGTTCTTCCTGTGCAGCGGGAACTGTGACCGTGTAGTGGGGATTATCCGCTGTCGAGGAGACCGTGGCATCTAACCCGGAATAGGTCAGGAAATCAGCAATGCGGTCGGCGCTTTCCTTGGTATCTTCTGCAACAAGCGTGCGTCCCAGTGTATCCCAGTATGGCATGAACTGACCTCCCTTCCGGCGTTTTGAATCGCATAAGGGGCCAAAAAATGACCCCTTTCCAGACATAATTTATTATAAAGGAAGTGGGGAAGAATCACAAGCCGGAAGGAGAAAAAAGAGGGAGAAAACTATTAAATTTCTGGAAACATTTGTCGGGACTGTGTTATAATGGGCGGCGATGGACAGGAAGAAGATCCCGGAGAGACGGGGGAGAGGGAGCCGATGAAAATAACGATTCTGGCCGTGGGGAAATGCAAAGAGTCCTACTGGAATAAGGCGATCGAGGAGTACAGCCGCAGGCTGGGCCGTTACTGTACGCTGGAGATCCGGGAGGTCGCCGATGAGAAGACGCCGGACGGTGCCAGTGAGAGTCAGGAACGCCAGATCCGGGAGCGGGAGGGGGAACGCCTGCTGAAGCTGCTGCGCGAGGACGCCTACTGCATCGCTCTGGATATCCGGGGGCAGGAGGTGGATTCTGTGGAGCTCTCGCGGAAGATTGAGAGTCTGGGGGTTGGCGGCGTCAGCCATATCCAGTTTATCATCGGCGGTTCGCTGGGGCTCTCGGAGGAGGTGTTGCGCCGCGCAGACTGGCGTCTCAGCTTCTCACGGATGACTTTTCCCCATCAACTGATGCGCGTCATCCTGCTGGAACAGATCTACCGTTCCTGGCGGATCGTCCGCCATGAGCCGTATCATAAATAAAAAATGGCACACACTGATTACAGTCAGGTAAAAAAACAGGGATTTGCATTCTTATGTGAAATGTGCTATCCTAATGGGCAACGTGAAAATACTACGGGACATTGATGGAAGATGAATTTATACCGATTAAGATGATTCCGTGGCAATACAGACATCACATGACAGCGGGCGAAACCGCGGGAAGGAGTACAGACATGACAAAAGTAGACATTATCTCCGGCTTTCTGGGCGCCGGAAATCCAACACTGATATAGAAGCTGCGGGCGGAGGCCCTGCAGGGCGAGCAGGTGGTCCTGATCGAAAATGAATTTGGTGA